>CAZVLC010000145.1:0-4267 GCA_964627885.1 uncultured Peptococcaceae bacterium | reverse complement strand
TGATTGTTCCGGGGACAACAATTCCGGGCGGCTTTGCGGAATACATGGTCATAACCAAGGATATTATTGAAAGGGGACAAATTATTCCGATCCCGGAAAAAATGTCTTACGAAAATGCGGTAATGACCGAACCGTTATCTTCTGTTTATGCCTGCCAGGAAAATGCGGATGTTACCCTGGGTGATACCGTAGTGGTTATTGGGACCGGCCCAATTGGTTGTTTGCACATCGAACTGGCCAGACTCAGAGGAGCTGTTCGGGTAATTGCCATTGAACAGTCGGAAGTGCGTTTAAAGATGGCGAAGCAATTCGGCGCAGATTATTTGATTAACTCCAAAGAAGAAGATCCGGTAGCAAGGGTGAAAGAAATAACCGGGAATTGGGGCGCCGAAAAAGTGATTTCGGCAAATCCTTCGATCGAAGCCCAGAAGCAAGCTATTGAAATGGCCGCAAAAAGAGGCAAGGTTGTTTTCTTTGGCGGGGTGGCTCCGGGTAAATTAACGGACATTGATACTAATATCGTGCATTATAATCAGTTGATGCTTATCGGGCATTTCGGTTATGATCACCTGCAAAACTTTCGGTCCTTTAATTTAATCGCTTCCGGGCGTTTAGGCGCTGAAAAATATGTTACCCATGTTTTGCCGCTGGCGGAGATAAAGAAGGGGATTGAATTAACCCAAAGCGGAGAAGCGATTAAAGTAGTATTACAGCCTTAGGGGTGGTGTCATGGAACTATCTTTTCGGGATAAAGTTGTATTAGTTACCGGGGCAACCAGCGGCATTGGCGAAAGTACCGCCCGGCTTTACGCCGAAGCGGGAGCAAATGTTTTCTTGTTGGGAAGAAGTGCGGCAAAGGGCGAGAAGATTGCTCATGCGCTGCAAGAAGAAGGATGGCGTGCGACGTTTCGTCACTTGGATGTGACGGAGGAGGCTGAAGTAAATGCTGTTGTAGAGGAGATTTATCGGCAGGAGCAGAAGATTGATATCTTGGTGCATAGCGCCGGTTTTGGGATTAGAACTGTCTTCACGGAGATAACTTATGCCCAGTGGCAACAGCAAATCGAGATTAATCTGCACGGTTCTTTCTTAATGGCCCAAGCGGTTGCGAAAAAGATGAGAGAAAAGTATTACGGGAAGATTGTTTTTATCTCTTCGGGCTCAATTATTACCGGGACGGGGGGCGGGGCTCCTTATGTGGCCGCCAAAGCCGGTCAAGTTGGGTTGACTAGGGCAATGGCGCATGAGCTGGCCCCATACAACATTAATGTAAATGTCATTGGACCGCGGAATATTGAAACAGCGATGTTTTCCGGGGTATATTCCGAAGAGGGCAAAAAAGAATTGCTTGATAAGATTCCCCTGAAGCGAATTGCGGGACCGGAGGAGATTGCCGGGTTGGCGTTGTATTTAACCAGCGACATCGGCAGTTATATTACCGGACAGTTTATCCTGGTGGATGGGGGAAGAACTTATTCTTAAAAGGGAAAGGAAGGTAGGTCGCAGTAGGGTGCACAAAGGTGCGCCCTATTTTTTTTGTAAGAGCAGTCATAAAAAAGGTAATAACTGGATAGAATATTATCAATAATTATAAAATGAAAAATGAAGGTGTTGCGGAATGAGTTGGCTATTTCCGAAATTGTTGACCGTGCGAAGCTATCTTAAAAAATACTGGGACAAACTAGGGGAAGGACTCAGGCATTTTAAAAGTAAGATCAGGATAGGTGCTTCAGTAAGTATAAATGAGAGGGAACAAGCCAAGGAGTATGCTCTAACCACCTTGGTGGAAAAAGCGCGGAAAGAATGGGAAGAGGCCCAAGCACTTTTTAACGAAGTAAAAGAACCGGATTTGGTTGATCATGCTATTTTTGCCATGGAGGCGACGGAAAGAAGATATATGTTTTTGTTAAATGAAGCGAAAAAAGAACGGGTAATCAATGAAGATATTAATCAGTTCTTAAATTAATTTAAGGACATACAATATAGTCAGGAGCGCTTGAAAAGGTGAAGAGGAAAAGACCGGAGGAGAGGTTATGGAGGTTGGGGTTATTTTAGCGACGCTCTTATTATTGGTGGTCCTGTTTGTGATTGTCCGTTTAATTTTAGGGCCAATCAAGATTATTACCAAGCTATTTCTAAAATGCGGTGTTGCTTTGCTTGCTTTAATTGGCATAAATCTGATCGGGCAGTTTATCGGTTTCCATTTACCTGCAAACCCTGTTAGTGTTGCCGGCGTTGGTTTATTGGGAGTACCGGGGTTGGTTTTGCTAAGTTTCTTAAGCTATTTGTTTTAAAGGGGACGTATAAAGCTAGATTTGACAGGAAATCTTAACAGGAGCACGATAGTCCAAAGGGAGGGTTAAAGACCCTCCTTTTACTGTTACAGATAAGATTGATAGTAAGATTGAAAAGTCGGACCAGGTGGTGAGGAGCAGGTGGGCAGGGTGACGCAGGAAAAGAAATGTGGGCGCATTCGGGAAGCCTATGTTGGGGAATATGCCAGCGGGAAAAGTGAAGTGGCGGTAAACAGAGCGTTAAGGCTTTACGAAGCAGGGCGTCGACCGGTAACACTGGTTGATTTTGACTTGGTAGAGCCTTTTTATACTTTGAGGCCTTTAAAAAAAGGTTTGGAAGAGAAGGGTATTAAAGTTTTAGCGTGGGAAACGCTAAAGACAATAGGACTGGGTGAAGCGGGGAATCTACTGTTGCCGGAAGTGCGCTGGGCGCTGAAAAGAGAAGGAGATGTGATCCTTGACGTCGGATATGGGGTAGCGGGGGTCGACAAATTAAGGATACTGGAGGACATTAGCAGCGAAGACGGCGGGGAGAGTACCTCTGGGGAGGATACATTAAAGGTCTATGTGGTAATTAATATCGCTCGTCCCATGACCGAAGATGTGCCGACGATTGTGGAGTATGTCAGGTCATTAGGGCCTTTGGTGCAGGGCGTAATTAATAATTCTCATTGGGGGGATGATACAGAACTTACAGTTATCCGGCAAGGAGCAGAAGTTGTAACCGAGGCCGCCGAGGTGCTGGGCTTGCCGGTCATTTGGACAACTGTAGACCACAATTTTGAGGGACAAATAGGAGAGTATGATCAATTAGGGAATCCGGTTTTCTTTTTGGAACGTTACATGCAGCACGCATTTTGGTAAAGGAGGTTAAACATAGATGAAGCAAAAACCGATTGAAGGTGAAAAGAGAGTATTTATGACGGGGAACGAAACAGTAGCTTGGGCTGCCTTGGCAGCTGATGCGGAAATTATGTACGGTTACCCGATTACGCCGCAGAACGAGATTATGCATTATTGGACCAGGCTGGCACCGCGTTATGACAAAGGTTTTTTACAAACGGAGGATGAGATTTCGGCCGGGTTTACCACTTGCGGGGGGGTGCTTTCCGGGCGGCGGGCTTTTACGGCAACAGCCGGGCCCGGGAATATTCTCATGCAGGAATCGATGAGTATGGCCGAGATGTTACGAATCCCCACGGTATTGGTTGTTCAGCAACGGGGCGGGCCTTCGACGGCGACCGTTATTTATTCTCAGCAGGAAACTACCTTAACTTGTTTCGGCGGCAATGGGGAAGGATTTAGGATTGTCTATTCTACCAGCTCTCATCAGGATTTATTTGATTATACAATCAAAGCGTTTAATGTGGCTTGGAAGTATCACTTTCCTACTTTTGTCCTTGGTGATGGCTATCAGGCCAAAATGAGGGAATCGGTGTATATTTATGATCCGGAGGCCAGAGGAATTAGCATGGAGAAAACCTATCCTTTTGTCGGACAAGAAGGAATGCCCGGAGTAGACCGTGACCCCGCTCATCTACGGAATACCTTTAATACCGAAGAAGAACTCTATGCGGTAATTTCTCAATATGTGGAGGAATACAACAAGATCGCACCCGAGCTGATTGAATATGAGGCTGAAGGTACGGAGGATGCCGAGATAGTATTACTTGCTCACGGCGTTGTAGCAAGGGCAGCGTTGGCGGCCGTTCGTACGTTGCGGAACAAAGGAATGAAGGTAGGTTATTTTCGGCCGATAACTTTAAGGCCATTTCCGGCAGACCAACTCCGGCAGGTTGCCCGGAAGGCGAAGGGAATAATTGTAGCCGAATCGGCTCAGGGGCAGTTGCTAAAATTGGTGCAGGAAGCGATTTACGGCGAAACAGTGCCGATTGACGGATATCTCATGCCGGGACAAGGAATTACGGCCGAGGAACTGATTGATTTTATCCAAAACAATGAGCCGTACGGAA
>CAZVLC010000144.1:0-4273 GCA_964627885.1 uncultured Peptococcaceae bacterium | reverse complement strand
AATTATTTACCCTTTAATGGGCTATATGGGACTGGCATTTCTATTGGCGATTTTACTGAAAAGTAACAATCATTAAGGGAATGGAATGGTTGTTGTGCGTAGGATAAGGAGGTAATCCAGTTGGCTTATTTGGTAGTGGGAACCGCAGGGCATATCGATCATGGCAAATCAAGTCTGGTTAAAGTCTTATCAGGGAGTAATCCTGACCGCTTAAAAGAAGAGCAGAAGAGAGGGATTACCATTGAATTAGGGTTTGCTTATTTGCAGTTACCGGAAGATAATACGGTGGCTATTGTTGATGTTCCCGGCCATGAGCGTTTTATTAAGAATATGTTGGCGGGAGTAGCGGGAATCGACTTGGCACTGCTGATTATTGCGGCGGATGAAGGGATTATGCCGCAGACGCAGGAACATTTTGCGATTCTGCAACTCCTAGAGGTTCAGAGAATGCTGATTGTGATTACTAAAACCGATTTAGTTAACGCGGAAATGATTACTTTGTTAAAAGAGGATATTCGGTCTTTTCTGGCGGATACCCGCTATGAAAAAGCCCCCATTTTTACTTTTTCGGCCGTTAGTCAAGCCGGGAAGGAAGAGCTTCTAAAAGCGTTAAACGAAGCGGTTGTTGAGCATGCCGGCTCCAGTAGAGAGGAGAAAATTGTCAGGCTCCCTATTGATCGGGTCTTTTCTTTACCGGGTTTTGGGACAATTATCACCGGCACGCTTTTTAGCGGACGGATCTCGGTGGGAGACCAATTATTTATTCCGCTTAAGGGGAAGAGGGCAAGGGTAAGGAACTTACAGGTACACAATGAATTTGTGCAAACAGTTGAAGTAGGCCAAAGGGTTGCTGTGAATATAGCAGGAATAGAGGCTAGGGAGATTGAGCGTGGGGATGTTTTGACGGAAGAAGGCCGGCTTATGCCGACCCAACGAATCGATGCCTCCTTCACCTTGCTCAAAACATCGGCAGCTCCTTTGCACAATTTTAGCAGGATTCGTTTTCATCAGGGTACTTCTGAGGTAATCGGCAGAATCCTCCTTTGGGACAGGGAGGAATTGCCCCCCGGCGCCAAGGCTTATGTGCAATTAGTATTGGAAAAACCGGTAGTCGTGCAAAAAGAGGATCGTTACGTTTTGCGTAGTTATTCCCCGGTGACCACCATCGGCGGAGGAAAAATAATCGAACCGGCAGCGTGTAAACATAAGAAAAAAGACCGAGAAGAGGCCCTTGAGGAAATGCAACTGAAGGAAGAAGGCAGCCCGGGAAAAATGCTTTATCTTGCTTTATCGCAAAGTAGAAAGCCACTGACGCCGGCGGTATTAGCGCGGCAAATCGGCTTGGGAGCGGGGCAAGTAATTAAGCTATTGGCAGGGATGATAGCCGGTAAAAACGGGAATAAAGGGAAGGTTACCGCACTTTCTTTGCATGAAGAGGAGCAGGCTTATTTGCCGACTTCGTTAGCAGAGGAATGGGAGAAAGCATTATTGCGGGAAACAGAGGAGTACCTAGAAAATAACCCTTTAGAGCCGGGGATCAAAAAGGCTTATTTGCGCAGTCGTCTTTTTAATAATCTTGACTCAAATGAGTTTAATGCTTTTTTAAAATATCTGGTTGGTCAACAGAAAATTATGGTGGAAGAAGGGCTTTATATTGCGCCCGTCGGGGTTAGACCAATCAAGGGGCCTTGGCTGAAGCAAATACAGGCCGTTGAAAAATATTACCGGGAATGTGGTTGGCAAGTTCCTAACTGGAAAACCGTGGTGCAGGAATTACAGATTGACGAAAAGACGGGTGTACAGCTCTTACGATATTTCACGAGAACAGGAGGTTTGGTGCAATTGACGCCGGACCTTTACCTGCCTAAAGAATTAGATACGGAAGGTCAAGCCAAGCTGCAAGAATGGTTTAAGCAAAATCCTGATATTACTGTAGCGCAATTCCGCGACTTGGTTGGCACATCACGAAAGACAGCAGTTCCGTTTCTTGAATATTTGGATCAGATTAAATTTACCATGCGCGCAGGGGATAAGAGAACACTGCGCAAATAATTATGGTATAATTAGACATGAATAGTAGGATTTCAATTTGGGGGCGGTTTGTGACTGGTGTTGCGCCTGGTCTTCAAAACCAGTGTGGCGGAGCGCTCCTCCGCTGGGTGGGTTCGATTCCCACACGCTCCCGCCAGATTTTTCTTTTTATTTTAATGTTTATTTTGCATGGGGGAGGCCCAGTGTTTTTGACATATTTTAAGCAACTCCAACAAAGCCCATTTTTGTGGCTTGGCTGTTTAAAATATTAAAAATTTATAATATTCAGTGTTTTGAGTAGAAATACGATTTTGTGCGTGGTATAATAAAATTACTCCTTTTTTACTGGTGCAAGTAAAAGAATATTAACCTTAAGTAGTTTTACCTAAAGGGGGAATGGACGCATGGTTGGTATTATGTGCAAGCTAGAACGGTTACTTGTAATGTACATGATAACGACGTTGGTTTTTCTGTTCCTTTTTTTGTTTCCTGCAGTAACAGAAGCGGCTACAATTACGGTGCAAGGCTTTACCAGCAATTCGATTCAGAACGCCGTTAATACGGCAAAGACGGGAGACACTGTTTTTTTACCGGCGGGAAATTATAATTTTACAAGCTCGGTGAATGTAAATAAATCACTTACAATTAAAGGAGCGGCTCAACTGAGGAATTTATGTGTCCCCGAATATGGGACATCGTTTGCAGCTAATGTTCCACCGACATGGAGTTCAACTCCAAGTCATTGTCATACAAGCAATATAAATCTCCGGTTTTTCAACGTAAAAGCAAATAACGTACGCTTTGATGGATTAAAATTTACGGGGGTAACCAGACCTGACGCCGGTAGTAATGTTGCAGTTAATTGTTATGGCTATGATAATATTACCGTAGTTAACTGCGAAGGCACCGGACAACAAATGGCGGTTCTATTTAAGGATTCTTATAATAATTTGGTTCAAAGATGTTATCTTCATGATAATTACAGAGATGGATTAGGGTATGGCGTGCATATTCTGGGACCATCAATGCCAACGGGCGGAGCGGCGGTAGTTATTAAAGAATGCGAGTTTATGAAGAATAGACATGATATTTGTACAAACAGTCCTTTAACCAAATGGGTTGCTGAAAAAAACTACTTTCATGATAATGAAACCATCTTAAAGCTTGCCGTGGTAGATATTCATTCCCACGGCGCAGGTACTCTTCGCGCAGCGGTACGTAACAATATATTTATCCGAACATGTCCGATTATTTTTAAATCGGGAAGTTTTGATATAACGGGCAATTATTTTGATTCATCGTGTGGAGATTCCTCTATTGCACGTTATCCAGGCATGATCTATTTGGGACAACCTGTTTTTGACGGAAAGTTCACCAACCCGGTCATGCATGATATTTATATAAGCGGGAACACAAAAAATCACAGTAAACCTTTGATTCAAATGGAAAAATATAATTATGCCGGCACAACCAGATATGTAGCATATAATGTTTACGAAAATGGGGTGCTGTGGGAGTCCCAAAATAGAAAATATCTACCCAGGGATACCAGTCCGCGCCCTCTTTTAGGTGAAGTGTATTTTACGGAGGCCGGTACTTCGAAAAAAGCAGATGCGATTGAGCCAAACACCTGGTACGATCTTCATGCCATGGCCTGTGACCCGCAAGGGGCGGATAACATTGCCCGGATCGGAATCCAGCTTGTAAACAGAAATAAATATGCATATACTCCTGGAAATACGGGCGGGGTATTCAGGGGGGACGGCAACTATTATCTCGAAACAGATGGACGCCAGGTGTACGTAAGAAAGATGGAAGGCTCCTCTGCCTGGACGGCGGTAGCGAATTCTACGGAAGACCTGTATGTGGATACAAACCACTTTAGTTATAGAACGGACGGTAGCCACCGGAAACATTTCCAAATCAGGTTTAAGCTTTTGAACAGTGCCGTAGAAACAGAGTGGTGTATTCACGGCTATGCACGAGATGCGCAAGGGAACCTTCCTCATAGTAATTTATATGAGCAGCAAATAGGCTGGTTTATCACTGTTGGAGAGGGTTCGGGTTCAGAATGGGGCGTATTATTGCCGGGCGGGGGTGGGCATAATGGTTCAAATGAAAACAACGGGAACAACGGTGCAATAATAAAACCTTGGCAGCCCGGGCCGTTAATAAGCCTAACCCCTTTGAATGTATCAGATTTAAAGGCAAAAATAGGCGAGATTACGAACCAGTTTTCGAA
>CAZVLC010000143.1:0-4290 GCA_964627885.1 uncultured Peptococcaceae bacterium | reverse complement strand
TATTGAAATTAATACCCCCGTTTTCTATTCTTCTCTATCACCGCTGCGGAACCTTCACATTTGATGTATTGAAATCTTATCTCACCCCTTCCTTGCGGGTTTCTTTGCTGCGGAACCTTCACATTTGATGTATTGAAATTTTAAAAGGGGATAGCGGCCTTGACAGCTGGGAGGAGCGGAACAGTATGTGGGCGCGTGGATTGAAACTGCAGAAATTGGCGAATGTCCAGAGCATCACGGGGGGTCGCGCCCCATGCGGGCGCGTGGATTGAAATGGCAGTGGTGTGTATAATTTCCCTTACTTAAATTCAAAGATATTTCACGGGAATTACGCGGTCGTTGTCCTGTAGTGTGATTAAATTATCGTACAGGCAAATCACGCCTCCCGGTCCGCGCTTAACGGAAGGGATCTTGTCAAGCTGTTTAAAAGCGGCGATGTCTCTCTTCTGCGGATCGGCGTGCTTTTTCATCTCCAGAGGATATAATATACCGTTATCCTCAATCAGCAGGTCAATTTCATTCATATTTTTGTCGCGGTAAAAGTAAAACGGCAGTTCGAGAATTCCTTTATTATAATAACTTTTACTAATTTCGGAAATCACAAAAGTCTCAAAGAACGCTCCTGCCATTGCCCCGTTTTTCAACACATCGGGCGTATTCCATTTGGTCAGATAAGCGGCAAGCCCTGTATCCAGAAAATATAACTTAGGCGTTTTGACCGTACGCTTTGTAATGTTATTTGCATATGGCTGAAGCAAATAGACAATATTGGAAGTTACAAGGATGGACAGCCAACGCTCGGCGGTGGGTTGGCTGATTCCCACATCCCGTGCTAAAGATGCCAAATTCAGGAGCTGCCCGGTACTACCGGCCGCCACTGTCATGAAATGAAGAAATTTTACCTCATCCCCGACCTGCGTTAACTCACGTACATCCCTTTCAATATATGTCTTGACATAAGCGCCGTAAAACATCTGCCAGTCAAAATCCTCATTGGCATACAACTCCGGCATACTACCCCGATGAATGTTATACCACACATCATCATAGGATAACTCTTTACTGTTTTGTTTACGTGCGGTGAAATAAGCCTCCGTCGGCAAAAATGCTTCCGAAAAATCAATGCCCTGTTTTTCCCGCATCGAGAGGCCAAGCAAGGTCAACAGCCCCAATCGTCCGGCTAAAGATTCCCCGACATTTTTCATCATGTGAAATTGATGTGAACCGGATAAATAAAACTGCCCCTTTTTCTTATCCTGATCGATGATCATTTTAATTTGCGGGAATAAATGTGGTGCATATTGAACCTCATCAATAAATACCGGCGGGGGATTATCCTTAAAAAAGGTTCTGCTCTGTTCTCTCGCCGCAACCAGCAATAAAGGATCGTCAAGCGTGACATATGCGGCATGTTTCGCCACATTTTTGAGCATTGTGGTTTTACCGACTTGGCGAGGACCGGTCACCAGAACCGTCCCAAACATCCTTGAAAGTTGACCAATAGCCTTCTCCGCATGTCTTTTTATGTACATTGCAACGCGCCGCCTTTTTAGCCTATTTTAATATCTGATATTATTATAGCCTAATTATTGCTTTTTAATCAAGGCGTTTTATGCGTTGATGGTGTCAAAAGGCTATTACTACGTAGAAAAAATTTAAAATGTAATAAAAAAAGTAGGCACGTCAATGCAATGATGTGTCTACTTTTTTTCTGTTTAATCAAATCATTACGGTATTGCCGTCAAATCTGGTAAAGGAGAATCCGGCAAAGTCTTCGTTGTAGGTGTTGCGGTAGTCTTGGAGGATCCCGATGGCTACTGCTTCGCCTAGTGCAAAGCCGGCATCATTATCGGAGCGCCAGTGGATACCGGCGAAGTCGCGGCCCATGCCGATATTGGAGGCCAGCTTATTTAGTTCGCCTCCAATGGTCAGAGGAGCACCGGAATAGGGAATAAGGGAAAGACCGTCGGGGCTAGTCATGACCGGATTGGGCAACGGTGAACTATAGCGTTGGGGCAGAGCGGCGGCCCCGTAAGGAATATCCCGATAAAGGAATTGGGAGATATAGGGGCCTTCTAAAGCTCCCGGCAGGTTGCTGCGGAATAGCGTATCCGGGGTCACTGCCCCGTTTACTTTCGGCCCGCGAAAGTCTGTCAGACCGGATAATTCAGCGGCAGCATCCTCAATCAATGTATCAGTCGCAAACTGTTGGAAGGGGATATCTTTGGCAAGAGCCTGCCAGTATAATTCCACCATTTCCCCGGCTTCCCAGGCACTGTCGAAGGACGGGGCTACCGGCATACTCAAATGGTGAGAATCAGGCCCGGTCATTTCATAAGCGTAGGCGGATTGGGGATTGGTCAGTCTGGCGGTACCTCCTAGCGGAATGGCGTCAAAAGCTTCCGGATCGCCGGTGATCAGTGTCTCAAGATAAGCCTGATAGGCGTTCGCGTTTACTTCCCCGCGCTGATTATGGGGAAGAGCCTTGGTGTAGCTACCGATTTTCGTCGGAGAGATTAGTTCATCATTATTAGATGGATGTCCGGGAAGGGGCAGGCATTTTTGAAAAAGGGCAGACTCCACACGTAAGCCGAACGCAGCCAGCCGACGTTCCCCCGGACTCGTCGAGGTACCCGAAAAAGTGGCGGCCATCTCAGTATTATTGCTCTGTGGCTGCCGCTGAGGTACTGATTGTTTGACACTTGGTATTGGCGGCTGGTTCTTAGGTGCGGACAGTTGATGATTAGCCGCTGCTTGTTTGCTGTTTACGGGTGAAAATAGCAATTTTATTTTGGATGAATGGGCGAATAAACCCCAACTCATAATCATTCCTCCCAGCTGTTTTTTAATTAAAGGCCTAACGGAAATAAGCCATACATTATTATATGAGACAGAGACAAAGTTGTTATAGCTGCGAAAAAGCGCGAAGAATAAAATAAAAGAGACAAAAATAATATAACCAGTAAATGGAAAATTGTTGGTTATTTGGCTACCATATAGTATAATAAGTAAGTGACATCTTGAAAACAAATATAAGTTGTCGCGTCAGAAACGTTTTATTAAATGAGGAGGTTTAAAATGGATACCGGAAAGACCATCCGCTTGGGAATCGGTTTTGCGACCGGGCGGAAAAGTTTCCAAAAGGTGCTGAAAACCTACATGTACAATTGGAAGGAATTTGGGATGGCCGAAAATGAGAGGGTGCAGCTTAGCCTGTTGGTTGCTTATGACCTAAAATACTCTCATACCAAACGAACCGATTATACCAATGTACGTCCGGAATTGCTTGATTTGCTTGAAGACACTTACTTTATCGGCAAGTATGCCATGCAGAAGGAAACGGAATATCTGCTCAACGAAGGGGTAATTAACGAAAGGGAAGCAAAGCTTTTCTTCAGCAGCGGGTATGCGGCGCAACGTAATGCGGTGCTTTATATGGCCTTGAAGAATAAGCTGGATTATCTGATTTTTTTTGATGATGACGAATACCCGGTGGCGGTTACGAATACCCGCTCTACGGCGATCTGGGGTGGGCAGCACGTTATTTCCACGCACCTGGAGCATATCGGCAATGCCGACATTACCAACGGGCACCATTGCGGGTATATTTCACCCATTCCGAACATAGAATTTAATGAGACTTTACCCGAAGCTGATTTTCGCATTTTTATTGAGGCCATCAGCAATGACATCATTAATTGGGATTCGATCCGTGCGATCATGAATAATGGTGGTGTGACCTATGCGGATACCAAAATTCTGGTTGGCCAAGTGGCCGAGGAGGTGCAGGAGGTTAATCATACGAAGTTTATTTCCGGGGCGAATCTGTGTATCAATTTAACAAAGCCTGAAAGAGTAATGCCGTTCTATAATCCGCCGCGCGCGCGAGGAGAGGACACCTTTTTAAGCACTTGCCTAAGTAATCACACGGTTTTGCGAGTTCCTTGCTACACCTTTCATGATGGTTTCGCAACCTACAATCACTTACTGGATGGTGTTTTACCGATTCACCTGAAATATATTCGGTCTGATTCGGAGAAGGTCGTCACCCGTTTTTATAACGCCTGTATTGGTTGGATTCGCTATAAACCGCTGCTGTTATATATCACCCAACGTGAAAAATATGAAGAAAGAATCAATAAGATGCGGGAGCAGTTGATTGTTACTTTGCCAAAAATATGCGCATATTTTGGACGGGAAGACTTTATGAGGGTATTACAGGAGTTGGAACATTATAACAAGAACGTGAGAAGACACCATCAGGAATACATAGAGACGCAACGGGTATGG
>CAZVLC010000142.1:0-4343 GCA_964627885.1 uncultured Peptococcaceae bacterium | reverse complement strand
CTCTTTTCCATAGATTAGGTATTTCGTCCGTTCAGCTTTAAATTTATTCAACTCCGGCAAATAATTGGCCTCCATTTGCTGCGGAGTCAGCCCCTGCTGCAACCATTGTCCGATTTTATTTGTCCCCATAATCTTATCAAACATCACCATCGTTTTCCCGCTCTTCGGTACCTGAAAATTATTCAATGAATGAGCATACGCCAACGCATAAATCCCTGTTTTCGCCGGATTAAAAGTATGGTAATCCTGGATGCTTAGCCGCACGCCACCGGCCGTCCCTTTGTATTCGGGAATAAACACCACCCCCGGCAAACCTGCCTGATTAAGCAGCTTCGCAAAAGCCAGCGCGTCAATCCCTTTTCCCCCAATCCATTTGAATTTATCAGCCTGATAAATACCGGTACCTTCTCCTAAGCCCGTAGACATGTATCCAAAAACAGACTCTAAATCGGGGATGTTGGGCGAAGTAGGAATCCAAGTTAAAAAGGTATCGTGGAAAGTCATCTTCCGATTATATCCTTCCATCGGAATAACCTTCACGTTTGCTCCAATATTCCGGTTGAAAAACAAAGCCAGTTCCCCCGCCGTCATCCCGTGAGCGGTAGGCAAGTTATCCACACCGACAAAAGTTTCAAAACCTTCCTCCAATACCGGGCCATCCACCGTTAAGCCACCCAGCGGATTCGGTCTGTCCAACACAATCAGCGTTTTCCCGTATTTCTGAGCGGCCTGCATACAATAATTCAAAGTCGAAATATATGTATACGTTCTGGCCCCGATATCCTGGATATCATAAAGCAGCACATCCACATTCTCCAGCATGGCGGCACTTGGCATTCTCGTCGCCCCATAAAGGCTATAGACCGGAACCCCTAACTGCGGGTGCACATAAGACTCCACGTAGGCACCGGCTGCCGCCTGCCCATCGATCCCATGCTCCGGTCCATAAAGTGCGGTCAGCTGAAAGGAAGCCTGTCTTGCCAACACATTAATCGTACTTTCGCCTTTACTGTTCACCCCAGTCTGGTTAGTAATCAAACCGACTCTTTTCCCGTCCAGCAAATAGCGGTACTTCGTGAGCAAAACCTCATTACCCAGTTGAAAAGCAGCTCCTTGCCCAATTGCTGGGCTAACTCCGGTTATCTCAATTTGGCCGGTGATCGGCGAAATACTGCAGGAAACAGGGATGGCCGCAGTTGCACCATCTACATTAACCGCGTTAACCACCGTTTCCGCTCCTACCCTTGAAGCTCCTCCGGGTAAAGCCAAGAAAAATCCAACTACCAACGTCGATATAATTTTTTTGCTTAATATTTTCCTTCTTTCCATAATTCCGCCGAACTCCTCCTCTCAAATAACCATTCTCATCACAATGTTCTCTCTTCGACTGACGCAAAACAAGCAGAAAAGTTCCTTGTTTCAGTCCTATTTCCGTCTTATTTCTAGCTTTTTAATAAGTAAATGGCTCCAATAATCATGCTAAAGGCGAGGGCTGTTTTGGGAATTGACAGTTTATCCCCCAAGATAACCACGGAAAAAAGTGCAATAAAGAAATAATAGGTAAAAGTCTGACCGGCAATTAAAAGGGGCAGATTTTGAAAAACAGCATGCCCTTTGTTAATACCCAACCCAATTAAAATATTCGCCGTCAGAAGGACCGGTAATACCATTAAATAATATTTCGTAATTGACAGAAAATCCGCCGTAGCATATCTAACCTGCATGGTCACCAATAAAGCTAATAAGAGCGAACCCCCGCTCAGAAAAAGAATAATCTTCAACATCGCAACACCCATCCCTTAAAATAGTCCCGAAATTTTGCCGGTATCATCCACATCAATCTTTTCGGCGGACGGTAAACCGGGTAGACCGGGTAAGGTCATAATCCCCCCGGTTAAAGCCACCACAAATCCTGCTCCCGCCGACAAACGTGCCTGTCTGACCGTAAGCTCAAAACCCTCCGGGGCACCCAGCAAAGCCGGATTATCGGAAAAGGAATATTGTGTTTTCGCCATACATACCGGCAACTCTTTGTACCCTAAAGCCTCAAATTGCGCCAGACTTTTTTCCGCTTCCTTGCTGATAAACACACTACCGGCCCCATATATTTCCTGTGCAATAATCCGGATCTTTTCCTGCAAGCCTATCCCCAAAGGATAAAGAAACTGCTGAGCTGTTGCGGCAACGCCTTGGGCACTTTGCTCCATAATTTCCAACACCTTCTGCGCTAGCTCCAAACCCCCGGCTCCGCCTTGACCGAAAACCTCCGTAATGGCTGCGGTTACCCCTCTATCACGGCATTCGTTTAACACCAGCTGCAACTCGGTTTCTGTATCAGTCGGGAACCGGTTCACCGCAACCACTACCGGCAAATGATATTTCCGGGTGATGTTTTCAATATGCCGATGTAAATTGGCCATCCCTTTACAGAGGTAATCAAGATTTCCTTGAGCCAATTGCTCTTTCGGCGAGCCGCCATGCAGTTTCAGGGCTCTAACACTGGCAACCAGCACCACCGCCTCCGGCTTGATCCCCCCGGTACGGCACTTAATATCGAGAAACTTTTCGGCTCCCAGGTCAGCCCCAAAACCGGCCTCCGTGACCACACAGTCGGCCAGTTTCATGGCCAGCTTAGTGGCGATCAGACTGTTACAGCCATGGGCAATATTCGCAAACGGGCCACCGTGCACAAAAGTAGGGGTACCTTCTAAAGTCTGGACCAGATTGGGATTAAAGGCATCCTTCAACAAAGCGGTAAGCGAGCCCTGCGCACGCAAATCGCCGGCGGTTACGGGTTGTCCGTCGTAAGTATAAGCAACAACCATACGGGCTAACCGTTGCTTTAAATCGGCTAAGTCCTGGGCCAGGCAAAAAACCGCCATTATTTCCGAAGCTACCGTAATATCAAAGCCATCTTCCCGGGGAACGCCGTTTCCCTTTCCCCCCAGCCCGCTAACGATAAAACGAAGCTGACGGTCATTCATATCCAGGGCGCGACGCCAGGTTATTTTTTGAGGATCGATCCGCAATTTATTCCCTTGATAAATATGATTATCCAGTAACGCCGCCAACAGATTATTCGCGGCGCTAATGGCATGTAAATCCCCGGTGAAATGCAGATTAATATCTTCCATGGGCACAACCTGGGCATAACCTCCCCCCGTAGCGCCCCCTTTCACCCCAAAAACAGGCCCCAGAGAAGGTTCACGCAGACAAATCGCCGTTTTCTTTCCCAAGCGGTTTAAGGCATCGCCTAACCCGATCGTTACCGTCGTCTTGCCCTCTCCGGCCGCGGTAGGGTTAATCGCCGTGACCAGAATAACACGACCATCGGGGTGCTCCGCCAGTTTCTCCCGCAAGCGGTAATCAACCTTCGCTTTATAAAAGCCGTAATAAATGAGATGTTCCTTATCAATGCCCAGTTTCGCAGCAATATTCTTTACTTTTTCTTTCTCGGCTGCCTGCGCTATCTCAATGTTACTCTTCATGAACGTGCCCGTCCTCCTTCTCGACTACAAACCAAGCCCTGTTTTTAATGCTTTGATATTTAATTCATGCAGTTTCGGCGGTAAAAAGCCCTTTAAGACCTCTACCCAATCTAAATTCTCCAGCCCTAAGGCTTTTATTACCGTCCCCAGTAATACGATATTTTGCGCTTTCACGTTGCCCAATTCCTCCGCAAGCTTATGCGCCTGTAAAACCTTCAGTTGCCCAGATTGCTTCGCCACATACTCGGCAAGAACGGTGAGCACGTTGTCTGGATAATCCTGCTGTCCAAGCAATACCGGTAAAGGGTAGATTTCATAGTCATTGACAATTAGTGTACCCATTTTCTTCAGCTGCACCATATATCTGGCTGCTTCCAGCTTCTCAAAAGCAACAATAACGTCGGCTTCCCCAGCCCCGATAATGGGGGAGTATACCTTCGGGCCATATTTGATCTGCGTCGTGACACTGCCCCCTCTTTGGGCCATCCCGTGTATTTCCGACATCTTCACATCATACCCTTGTTGCACCAAACCCTCACTTAAAATCTTCGAGGCAAGGATCGTACCTTGTCCGCCTACCCCAACCAACAGTAAAGACTTTATCATTTTATTCACCTTATTCACCCGCCTTTGCGATTGCTCCGAATTTGCAGACCTGCCGGCACAGACCGCACCCGTTACAACTGCTCGCATCAATCACGATCTGACCTTCTTTTAACGCGATCGCCGGACAGCCAATTTTCAGGCAGGCCTTACAGTGCTTGCATTTTTCCTGATCAATTGTACAGGAAAGGCCCGAGCGCGACCGCTGCACATCCTTCAACAAGGCACAGGGACGCCTCGTGATAATGACAA
>CAZVLC010000141.1:0-4405 GCA_964627885.1 uncultured Peptococcaceae bacterium | reverse complement strand
CAAATTCGTAAAAGGGGGTTGTTCAACACTTGAATCCAAGAGTGGATTAAACTTTGAGAATAAGTTATATAATGCCGTCAAAAGGCGTTCCTTGGAGAAGATCGGTTTTAAATTAGGCGGAGGGAAGGCGCTTAAGGATACCGGCTTGTTTGCGACTGATTTAGGCGCAAAACTAGTGACTTTACCAATGGGAATAGTCGATTTGGGCTATAAGGTTAAGGATAATCCGAAGAAGTATATTGAGTCTCTCAGTAATGGAGCGAAAACTTGTGCCGGAGTGATCTTAAACCCATTGCCGGTTGCGAAAAATCTATATCAGAGTTTTGTTACTGCCCAAAACAAGGCGAAACAAGATCCGTTAGCATGGGGTGAATTTCAGGGCGAATTGTTCACCTATGGTGCTATGTCCGTTTTGCCGGCCGGGAACGTGAAAGTCCCGAGCGCGTTAAAAAATCTAAAAATCGATTTAGGAATATTGCTTCCGGACATTAATCTCGGCTTTGCGCCAACTCCTGTTTTAGCCGGAGCAGTGCGTGGCGCTGGCGGGAAAACGGCAGTTAAATGGGTCCCCAGCCTGAAAATGGAGTCAACTATTGCCCAAGTATCACAGAAAGCGGAAAATGGTCTTTTAAACTTTAATGTAGGCGACCTGTTTAATGGAGTTAAAATTGCCGACAAAAAAGGGCGTAATCAGCTTATTTTAGCGAATAAGGAGAAGCTATATGCCAATAACTTAAAGTATCCCAATGAAGTATATAGCGATAGTAAACTTGTTAACTTAATTAACAAAAATGGTCTTATCTATTCTGATACAGGAAAACTTGCTCATGGTGTGTACCCATTTGTGATTGATTACCGAAGTAAATTTATAACGGGATTGGCTACACCCAAAGTATATCACGGCGAAATCGCCAAAGGTTTGCCGGTTAAGTGGGCAGGGATGGTCAAGATCAGTAAAGGAAAGATATATGGAATTAGTAATGAGTCAGGGCATTATTTACCTAAAGCAGAAGACTTTCTAAGCATGTTGCCAATCTTAAAAGAGCACTTACCAAACCTTACTGAGAAAATGTTTCAGGCTATTAAACTTTAGTTAGGCTCAGATTATTTAGGGGGATATTATGAAGTTAAAGTTAATAATTACTCTAACGATCATGTCGCTATTTTGTCCAACTGTTCCCGCTTTTGGACTTGACCTAAGGATCAAAGAAAATGTGCGTGCATTTGTGGAACAAAGAGACAAAATGCTTCAAACGGCCACCTTGAAGGTTAATCAAAAATATAATACCACGTCGGCATTGTTTACCGGATTTACCAAGGGTGGTTTTTCCATATTCGAAAGTCGGACAGGCTTGAATAAGCGGAACGAGGATAAGACACAAAAGCTATATGTTGCGGCCAAAAACCGCATTTTAAGGGGAGTGGGGGTTAGGCTGGGAGTCGCCGAAGGAACGAAGGACCTTGCACTGGAGATGGCCGATTTTTCGGCGCAGCTGGTTACTTTGCCGGCAGGATTGGTTAATTTAGGCTATAACATCAAGGAGGATCCGCAAAAGTACAAAAAAAGTGCTGTCTCGGGAGCCAAGACAATTACTTCTATGCTTACCAATCCGGGTTCTCTCCTCAGTGCGCTATATCAAGAATACAAAATTACCGAGAAAGAAGCGCAAAAAGACCCCCTAACAATGGGCAAAATACAAGGGAAAAGTGCGGTTTATGCCGGAACATTTTTGTTAGGAGGTGGGCAGGTTAAATCAGTTTCTGCCGCCAAAAAGGTAGGGACGCTTACTAAAGCTGGCAATACAGTTAATAACCTCATGCCTAGGATGAAGAAGGGGCTTCTCGTCTTCAAAAATGACCAAACGGCGACCTTCTTACCGAGTCAAAAGCTGCTGTTTACTCTCAATGTAGGGGATATGTTTGAGGGAGTGAAGATAATCCAAAAGGAAGGGAATTTACTTACTTTAGCTAATGGGGTTAAACTATATGAAAATGCAAGAAAAGTAGATGGGGAAGATATATTTGCAAAAATTGATTATGCGAAATTCACGACTAAGCAAGGTTTGCTTTTTGATGAATCCGAGCGCCTCGCCAATGGGCGTTTTCTATATGTAATCGATTATTATGACAATCTTTTACTGACAAAGAAGGGAAAAGCAAAATTCCATAGTCAATTACCGCTGGGGAAGCCGGTAAAGTATGCTGGGGAGCTTCAGTTAGAGGATGGGATGGTTAAGATGATTAATCGTGTATCCGGACATTATTTACCAAAGACGGAGCATTTCGGTGAGATTTTTCCGACCCTGCAGAGGTACTTGCCGGGCATTACGAAGGAGCTTTTCACTCCGGATATACCGGATTGGCTGGGGAATTTAATAAAATAATGAAGAAACCTCCACTGTTTGACTAACAATGGAGGTTTTAGTATTTCACGAACTAGGTGAAATTTAAGTTACTTAGCCAGTTTTATCAGTAGTTCTCCGGACTTCACGATCTTCCCTTCCGTAGCGACGATCGATTCTACTGTCCCTTCTACATAAGAGACGATGCTGGTTTCCATTTTCATGGCTTCAATGACGGCGATTTCCTGATTCACCCGGACTTTATCGCCGGGCTTCACTAAAATCTTTACAACTTTGCCGGGGATACTGGCCCCGATTTCCAGCGGGTTGGCGAGGTCGGCCATTGTAGTGACTGCTTGTTCTTTGACCGCTGCTTTCTTTTTATCCTTGATTTTAATGACTCGGATGCTGTCGTTTACTTCAAAATGCAGGGAGACATAACCTTCTTCGTCCATCTTGCCAACTTCGCGGAGTCTGATAATGAGAATTTTGCCGTCCGCAATCTCTATTTCACAGGTCTCTCCTTCGTTCAAGCCGTGGAAGAAGATATCGCTGCCCATCCGGCTGAAGTCACCGTGGTCACGCAGATAGGCCAGATATTCATCAAAGACTTTCGGATAGAGCGCCGAGCTCAGGATATCCTGCATGGTTGGTTCAAGACGGTGCTTCTGGGCTAAATCCTCTTTAATCTTGGTAAAGTCCTCCGGTTCCAGAAGTTCACCCGGTCTGACCGTGATCGGTTTTTCCCCTTTTAAGACAATTTTCTGTAATTCTTTCGGGAAACCGCCTTCAGGCTGACCCATCATCCCTTGAAAATAGGCCACCGCCGAATCGGGGAAGGAGAGCCCTTTGCCTTTTTCGCAGATGTTTTCCGGGGTCAGGTCGTTTTGGACCATGAAGATGGCCAGGTCACCAACCGTTTTGGAGGAAGGCGTAACTTTGACGATATCACCCAGCATCTCATTGACCTTTTTAAACATTTCTTTCACTTCACTAAAGCGATGACCCAAGCCAAAGCTTTCGACCTGAGGCTTTAAGTTGGAATACTGTCCGCCGGGGATTTCATACTTATATATTTCTGCGGTACTAGACTTCAGTTCTGATTCAAATTGTCTGTAGACTGGTCTTACGGCCGCCCAATAATCGGAGAGGGATTGCAGGTCACCCAGGTTAATTCCGGTGCTTCTGGGTGTGTTCTCCAGGGCAGCAGCGACGGAGTTCAGAGCCGGTTGGCTGGTTAGTCCAGACATACTGTTGAACGCGGTGTCCACGATATCAACACCGGCTTCGGCGGCCATCAGAATCGTGGCGACACCGTTGCCGCTGGTATCATGAGTATGGAGATGGAGCGGTAAGCCCACTTCTTCTTTTAAAGCTTTGACCAGCTTAAAGGCGGCATGGGGTTTGAGAAGTGCCGACATATCTTTGATACCAAGCAGATGAGCACCGGTTTTTTCAATTTCTTTAGCCATTTTCACATAGTAATTCAGGGAGTATTTATCTTTTTTATCGTCGAGGATATCGCCGGTGTAGCAGACGCAAGCTTCGGCAATTTTATTTTGCTTTAACACTTCATCGATGGCTATTTCCATGCCTTTCAGCCAGTTGAGTGAATCAAAAATTCGGAACACATCGATCCCGCTGGTGGCAGCTTCTTTTATCAAGGCACGGATAACGTTATCGGGATAATTCTTGTAGCCTACACCGTTTGCTCCTCTAAGCAACATTTGAAAAAGAATGTTGGGAATTTTTTTGCGCAATACGGTCAGCCTCTCCCAGGGGGATTCCTTGAGGAACCGGTAAGCGACATCAAAGGTGGCGCCTCCCCACATTTCCAGCGAGAAAAGGTCGTTCCCCAGGATTGAGGTGGCTTTGGCTATTTTCAACATATCAATAGTGCGAATGCGCGTGGCGACCAGTGATTGATTGGCATCCCGCATGGTCGTATCGGTTAAAAGTAGTTTGTCTTGCTCTTTAATCCAAGCGACAACGCCTTGCGGGCCTTTTTCGTCCAAAATTTGCTTAGTGCCGTATTGCACGTCAGGTCTAGTTATTTTCGGTAC
>CAZVLC010000140.1:0-4416 GCA_964627885.1 uncultured Peptococcaceae bacterium | reverse complement strand
TATAAAAATAAGTAAAGAAGATAATCAGCAGAGCATAAATGAGTTGATACCAAAGACTTTCAAAATTAAAAATCGTGCTTACCCAATTTGCGAAAGGGTTTTGCGGAAACCAGGCCGCAATAGTCCCCGGAAACATTAAAAGGGATATTGCAAAGATAATAGGAATAACCCCGGCCTGATTCACTTTTAAAGGAATATGCGTGCTTTGCCCCCCATAGACTTTTCTCCCAACAACGCGCTTAGCATATTGCACGGGAATCCGCCGCTGTCCTTCCTGAATCGCCACAATCCCAGCGATAACCGCAATAGCAATCACCACGAAAATCAGCACTACAAAAATGCTCGCCGTTCCGGCTTTCAAATACTCATAGATTGAAACTACCCCGGCGGGAACTCTGGAGACAATACCGGCGAAAATGATTAACGAAATCCCATTGCCGATCCCTTTATCGGTGATTAATTCACCCAACCACATGAGAAAGGCTGTTCCGGCCGTCAGCGAAATGGCGATAATCAATGTTGTCGCGAGTCCAGGATGAAGAACTGCTTGCCTTAAACCAAAGGAAATACCCACTGCTTGCACAAAGCCTAAAATAACAGTTCCATATCTGATGTATTGAGTCATTTTCTTACGGCCATCAGGCTCTTTGGATAATCTCTCCAAGGAGGGAATTACTACCGTTAGGAGTTGCATAATAATAGAAGCATTAATATAAGGAGTGATACTCATTGCAAAAATAGAGAACTTTTTAAAAGCACCCCCGGAAATTACATCAAAAAAACCCAGTAACTGTCCTTCGGCAATAAGATTCGCAATGACATCAGTATCTATCCCCGGAACAGGTATATGCACCCCGATCCGAAACACGACCAACATCGCCAGGGTAAAAAGAATTTTCTTGCGCAAATCGGCAAGTTTCCAAGCACTTCTTAAGACCTCCAACACCTTAAATCACCTCAACTTGGCCGCCAGCAGCGGCAATTTTTTCTGCTGCCGACTTAGAAAAACCGTGTGCTTTGACTGTTAAAGCTTTCTTGATTTCTCCGTTGCCGAGTATTCTTACTCCATCCCGTACATTCTTTACTAAACCAGATTCAACCAAGGCCTCCGGTGTTACTACAGCTCCTTTTTCAAAACGGTCATTTAACTGTTTTAAATTGATAATAGTAAATTCCGGTTTGAATATATTAGTAAAGCCACGCTTCGGCATCCGTCTTTGTAATGGCGTTTGACCGCCTTCAAAATATGGTGCCTTTCCACCGCCGGATCTGGCTTTTTGTCCTTTGTGACCGCGTCCGGCAGTCTTACCAAGACCTGTTCCGGTGCCGCGTCCTTTTCTGACATCTTTTGTTCTTGATCCTTCTGCGGGTTTTAAATTATGGAGTTTCATTTGCTGCACCTCCTTCTCTTCACTAAGACAATTCTTCTACAGATAATAAGTGCCTCACTTTATTGATTTTTCCACAAATGTCAGGAGTATCTTCCTGCACAACACTCTGATTCAACTTATGAAGTCCTAATGCTTGCACGTTAGCCCTGACTGTTTCATTTGAACCGATCACACTTTTTTTAAGAGTAATTTTTAATTTAGCCATTGTTGACCTCCTAACCTAAGAGTTCTTCCACGGACTTACCACGAATTTTGGCAACATCTTCCGCCCGTTTCAGACTCTCCAGTCCCTTCAAAGTGGCTCTGACCATATTATTAGCGTTGTTTGATCCTAAAGATTTAGTGAGAATATCTCCGATTCCGGCTAATTCCAAGACGGCACGAACCGGCCCGCCGGCGATAACACCGGTACCTTCTGCCGCAGGTTTTAACAAAACCTTACCTGCACCAAACTCACCCTGGATTTCGTGGGGAATTGTTGTTCCCTTCAGCGGTACTGAAACCAGGTTTTTCTTCGCGTCTTCTATTCCTTTACGTATAGCTTCCGGTACTTCCGTTGCTTTACCTAAGCCTGCTCCGACCAACCCGTTTTCATTTCCTACTACGACTAAGGCACTAAAACTAAAACGACGTCCACCTTTAACAACCTTCGCTACACGATTAATAAATACTACTTTTTCCGTGAATTCTTGATTACCCGCATCTATCCTTGCCATTTTTTTCCCTCCTTTGCCCGTTGATTAAAAGATCAGCCCTGCTTCGCGGGCTCCTTCAGCAATAGCCTTGACCCGGCCATGATAAATAATGCCACCGCGATCAAAAATTACTTCTTTAATACCTTTTTCCAAAGCCTTCTGGGCTAAGAGCTGACCCACTTTATGAGCAGCTTCCGTATTAGATCCAGTTTCCAGTTCGCCTTTCAATGGCGCTTCCAACGTAGATGCCGCAACAAGAGTAACGCCCTGAACATCATCAATTAATTGAGCATAAATATGCTTTAAACTTCTATACACAGCCAATCTCGGCCGCTCAGCGGTTCCTTGAATATGCTTCCGAATTCTCAGATGCTTTTTCTGGCGAATATTTTTACGATCCGGTTTAGTGATCACATGCTTCACTCCCTTCTTTTACGGGTTAAGCTTTGTAGTTGCTCATTGCTTATTTTTTCTTCGTGCCGGCTTTACCGACTTTCATGCGAATTCTTTCATCGCTATATTTGATGCCTTTTCCTTTATAGGGCTCCGGAGGACGAACAAAACGAATATTCGCCGCTAATTGGCCTACTTTTTCCTTATCGGCACCTTTCACAATAACTTTATTGGGCGCCGGTACTTCAATTTCCAAGCCCGCTTCCGGTTCAATTTCGACAGGATGAGAGTATCCGATCGTTAAGACAAGCTTATTTCCTTGCTTCGCTGCACGATAACCCACCCCCACCAAATCTAAGGACTTCTCAAAACCATTAGTAACGCCCTGAACCATATTAGCAATTAAAGTTCTGGTCAGGCCGTGAAGTGCTCTATGGTTTTTATCATCACTGGGACGGGTAACCACTATTTGCCCATTATCAACGGCTACGTTCATGTCTTGACATAATTCTCTGTCCAGCTGGCCTTTGGGCCCTTTAACAGAAATATGTGTACCCTCTATTTTCACATTTACCCCAGCGGGTATAGCTATGGGCAATTTACCTATTCTCGACATCTTTACACCTCCCGAGCAAAACTTTTACCAAACATAACAAATTACTTCTCCGCCAAGACCACGTTTTCTGGCTTCTTTATCCGTCATCATCCCTTGAGAGGTGGAAATAACGGCAATACCCAACCCACCTAAGACACGAGGAACTTCATCCTTTTTCACGTAGACGCGAAGTCCGGGCTTGCTAATGCGTTTAATCCCGGTAATAACCTTCTCTTTGTTCGGACCGTACTTCAAATATAATCTTAGAATTCCTTGCTTTCCGTCCTCTATATAATCAAAATCTTTGATTATACCTTCTGCTTTCAGGATATCAGCAAGAGTTTTCTTCGTAGTCGAAGCCGGAATTTCTACTTTTTCATGATTAACAGAATTAGCATTTCTAATTCTTGTTAAAAAATCCGCAATAGGATCAGTCATGACCATACTAAAAACGACCCCCTTCCTTTTTCAATACTTACCAACTGGCCTTAGTTACGCCGGGAATTTGTCCTTCATAAGCCAGCTCACGGAAGCAGATACGGCACATGCCAAACTTCCGCATATAAGCATGGGGACGACCACATATTTTACATCTGTTATAATTCCTCACCTGAAATTTAGGTGTCTTCTGCTGCTTCAGGACAAGAGACTTCTTTGCCACATAATTCCCTCCTTTGGTGTTCTATTTATACTACTTTTCCGCAAAGGGCATTCCCATGAAACGGAGCAATTCGCGTGATTCTTCATCATTCTTTGCGGTTGTCACAAAGACAATATCCATCCCGCGAACTTTATCAACTTTATCATAATCGATTTCCGGGAATACCAATTGTTCTTTTAACCCTAAAGTATAATTTCCCCTGCCATCAAAGGCTTTGGGAGACACGCCCCTAAAATCCCTTACTCTGGGGAGCACCACATTAAAAAGCTTGTCAACGAACTCGTACATCCGATCACTTCTTAATGTTACTTTTGTCCCAATGGCTACCCCTTCACGTAATTTGAACGCGGCGATTGATTTCTTCGCCCTGGTAATCACCGGTTTTTGACCGGTGATCGTTTTCAGATCTTCCACGGCACCATCCAGTTCTTTAGGATTCTGGGTTGCTTCCCCTACCCCAATGTTAATTACGACCTTCTCCAGTCTGGGAATTTCCATCACATTTTTATAGTTGAACTTCTGCTGCAACGCAGGAGCAACTTCTTTCACATATTTCTCCTTTAAGCGTACCACACCTTCAACCTCCCTTCCGGCAGAGTTTACTTATCAAATTGCTCGCCGCATTGGTTACATACACGAACCTTATTCCCATCGGCCAAGCCTTTTTTATTAATACGAACC
>CAZVLC010000139.1:0-4441 GCA_964627885.1 uncultured Peptococcaceae bacterium | reverse complement strand
TACAATGGAGCCATCGGGCTTTTGCAGCTCGAAGAATGCCCGGAAATAGTATGTGTTTTCCTTGATGTTAATTTCTCCCCAACCACCTTCGTCAATGGGATTCACATCCACATCGTCCGTCAACGAATTATCTTCTTTTTGAAAAGGCTCCACTCCGGCCAGTGCTGTGGCCCATTGGCCATTCCCGACTTTCCAATCCAGTTTGGTCCATATAGCGGTCATCTTGTTGGCAGCCTCCACACTTGCCGGTATAACGAAATTAAAATTAAAATAAGGTTGACCGTCCTCCCTGGTTTTCAGTTCTCCCGCCAGATTAGCAGGAGCCTCCAGGTTATCGGGAATTACGCCGCCTTGCCCCTTCCCGATAGTTGCAGTCTCGGAATAGGGGGAAGCGATAACCCTATAGCCCCACTCCCCGGTATCGGGATCCTGACTTTCGTACTCGTATAGAAACCGATAACGCAAAGAATAGGTGCTATTTTGCAGATCAAAAACATCCAACTCCAAATTTTCGGGGAATATCGGTAAATCGATGGAATTTTTTTCATCATGGTTTATATTATTCAGAATGCCCGCGACATTCATTCTGTCATAGAGACTTTCATAATAACCTATGACGCGTTCCGACCCAATGACCCCATCCCAGTTTTTGGCGAACTTCCAAGGTCCGTCGTTTATTTTGAAATCAAGCTCATACAAGATAGTTATGTCTTTTTCCATATATTCGATGATACTGGCAGGTTCGGTTAAACGAAGCAGTAACTCATTGAGTTCATTGGCCCGAACAGTCAGACTTGCCGGTTTTTCCAACACGGGCAAGGTTTCCTCTTCCGCCAGAACGGCCACCGGCATAACCAGCATGAGACAAAGCACCATGATGACTAATTTTTTCAACATTAATAATTCCTCCTCTTTTGATGTTATGCGTTTTTAGGGCTTATTCACTGTCCCTGTTACCAATAATTGTGAGGGAGTTGTCTTCTTTGAAATACTGTACTGCCACCAGTTCCCCTGCCGCGTTTTTACCTTCATAAAGCAGATATTCTTCTACCTGCATTTCATTTGTTTCTTCCGTGAACTCATTTTTGATTTTTTCCAGGTAGTCATTATAATCCTGCTGATCTACATCTTCAACGATGATCATTACATTACCCTCGCCATCATTGGAGGCACTGATAATTTGGCCTTTCTTAAATTCCGGAATGTAATCAATGTCCGGCCATTGCATGCCGCCAAGGGTGAAGGAATCTCCATCCTTTCCTTTAACGGTCACTGTCTCTCCATCGATATCTACCTTGGTATTCCCGTCACCCACAGCCTTTTCCACAACCGTTTCCGTAATTTTCTCGCCCACTTTTTGTTCTATTTTTTCTTTAATTCCGCAGCCAGTCAGTAAAAAAGGAAGTAAAACCGCAACAAGCACAGCAGATGTTTTTTTCATCTTTTTCCTCCTTCGTATTATGTGATCTTTTATGCTATAATTTTATGCTATAATTTTATACAAATTTTAAAATGGCATATCTGCCCTCATTACCGTTTAAAAAGTCTTTCCGCCTAACATCCCGGTGAATTGCCCCTCCGTAATGGTAAACCAATGAGTAGCACCATCAATAAAGGATTGTGCGTCGGGAATAATACTGCCGAAAATCGAATCTGGTTCGGCAGAAACATTATCAAACCGTGCACAAGAACCATTCGTCCCCGCAAAGATAATCCGATAGGTGCATAATCCTTCTACTGGCGTCGCTTTGTCAAATCCGGTAACGGTGACAAAATGATATTGGGCTGCATACCCCTCCGCCATTTTACTGTATTCAAACAAAAGGGCAAAGGCGCTATCTTTATATCCCTCCAGCCGGAGTGAATCAGCTGTCTCATCGTATCTTACTTTAATCTCCAACCTACTGCCCTTTGTATCAGTCCCCTTTAACAAATAGCCACCGTCCGGATTAGAGGAAAATTCCACATCCTCTGCCCATCCTCCTTGCAGCATGCTGCTTTCCATCGCAACATCAAATTTACCGGTGCTCTTAACGGATTGACCCAGCAAACTCAAAGGAAGAAGATAGTTCAAGTTCTTCAGTTCCAGCGGCATCGCCGTACTCTGATGGACCGACACGATTTCATGGTCACCGCTTTGCTCCACTATATAGTCACCAAAATCATTCCAGGCGTCACTATAAGCCTCATAGCTTTCACAGACGATTCCCTTCCCGCCACTAACCTGCCCCGATGCGGATCCCTGACCCGTCACTGTTTGCGACGATTCAACCTGCCCGCCGTCACCAAGCTTATCCTGGGCAGTTTTCTCATTGCTGCCACAGGCCGCAAGCAATAAGGCCATGATAAAGATCAGCGCCAGTTTAAATAAACGCTTCAAGAATACCCCTCCCTTTTTTCGATTAATTACACTAATATTATAATTTTATTAATCGGCGGGTTGTGAAAATAGGTTGAATATGCTTATAATCAGTACGAAAAATGCTATTTTTAACGAAAAAACCAGGCTTTCGTACTAAACCTAGCCCAGCTTGCTCTTGTTACTTTTTAGAAAGACCCTTCATTTTACAATGCCGTTTTCCGAAATACAGACGGGGAAACCCCAACCTTCTCTCTAAATAATCTTGCGGAATGGCCGTTATAATTCATGTTGCAGGCAGCAAACGCCTGCGCAATGGAAAGATTAGTATCCATCAGTATCTCCTTTAATTTGCTAATTTTATAATTAAGATAATATTGATGGGGAGTCAGGCCGGTATGCTTACTGAACAGCTTTGTAAAATGTGACTTACTTAAACACGACACCTTGGCGGTTTCATTTGCGTCATACTTGTCCCGCCAGTGATTTTCTAGATATTCTTTCGCCCTTTCAATTTCATTCTTGCCGCGATAAATCCTCCTATTGATCAATAATGCCACAACATATATCACCCGTTTTGCATCATCCAGTATAGGGAAAACCGTAATGTCCTGATAAACGGCCTCCACATCAAAATCCGGGATGCCGTAACGCTCCGCAATTTCCTCCAAAGGCACTCGCGCATCCGTGAAAAAGACGGTTTCTCCCTGAAAAGCCCGCTTTAACACATGGAGCTGACCCGTTGCTAAAACCGCAGGATCTTTGAAAATATTGTATTTTCCGACAACCATATCCGGGCTGATAGCATGATATTCAGTTAGCATCGCCTCATTCACCAGCACTGATGTCCCATCGGGAGCGTATACTTGAATCGGGTAGGGAAAAATCTCAACCACTTTGGCAAGCAGTTCTTCTCTTTTATTATTTTCCACTTTTATCACCTTTTTCAGTCTTCCTTATACTCTGAACTTTTCCGATATACAGACGGGGAAACGCCAACCTTCTCTCTGAATAATCTTGCGAAACGGCCATTGTAATTCATGTTGCAGGCAGCAAATACTTGCGCAATGGAAAGATTCGTGTCCAGCAACTTTTCCTTCAATTTGCCGATTTTATAATTGAGATAATACTCGTACGGTGTTACCCCGAGATGTTTTTTAAACAGTTTTGTGAAATGTGACTTACTGAGGCACGACGCCTTTGCCGTTTCATTAGCATCAAACGGCTCCTGCCAATGCGTTTCGATGTGTTGTCTACCCCGTCCGATTTCTTCTTTCCCCCGGTATATGGTTTTAAAGATAAAAACGGTGGCAAAGTATTCCATCACACCATCAGAATTTTTCAAAGGGAAACAGGTAATATCTGAGTTTATGGTCTGGATATCCTTATCTTCCACATCAAAGTACCGAATCAAATCCTGATAAAGCACATTAAAATTGGTAAGATATACGGTTTTGCCTGTCAATACCTGTCTGACCTGATCCATCACACCAAGCTTACGCACGATGGGGTCCTCAAAAACATTGTACTTGCCCACATGACTTTCAATACTCCTGATGCCGATCATTTCCAGCGTTGCTTTATTAATCAGCCTCGCTGTCCCGTCAAGAGAGAAAATCTGAATCGGATAGGGAAAGAACTCAATTACTTTCGCAAGAAGTTCTTGTTGATCTTTCATGAATTATCCCTCGTTTTTATATACAATTTTTTCAAATAAAGTATATCCGATAATTAAGTTCGATTCAATCCCATGGCGGATTTATAATATCAATGCCTGTAATATCAATAAAATAACCACGTCTGGTTTTTGCCATCCTACGTGGTTATTTTTGTTGCTCCATAAAAATATATGAAGCCTTGACATTATCCTGAAACGGTGTATTATTGTATTAAGTAGTTAATGCAATAATACACGCTACGCGCAAAAAGGTGGTGAACATATGCCTTGGGAATTGAAATCTGACAGACCGATTTACCCCCAACTTATTGAACAAATCGAGCTTAAAATCTTCTCCGGCGTTTATCCATTGGGTTCAAAGCTCCCTTCGGTGCGGGATATGGCCCAAGAAGCAGCAGTTAATC
>CAZVLC010000138.1:0-4536 GCA_964627885.1 uncultured Peptococcaceae bacterium | reverse complement strand
ACCTTCTTTTTTACTTCCTCTCGAATTTTTTTGACTAAATCTTCCTCTGCCATTTTACACCTCCACTATCAATCTATTACCCTTTCTTTACCCTCTCTATTACATTTTTCGAAAAAATTGTATCATGTTGCTATACTTTTAACAATATTATTATTATTTTTTACAAGTACCAATGCAAATACTAAGAGCCGTCAGTTTATGCTATAATATATTTAAATACTTACACTGGCTAAAAAGAGGTGATGCTATGTCGTTAAAAGCCTTACTTTACGCTGCTCTGGTTATTCTGTTTTTCTACGGGCTTTTTACCGTTGGCTTTCCCTTTTTGTTAGCTTTCATCATGGCATTCCTTGTCGATCCATTGATTCGGCTAATGACAAAAAACAATAAAATCAAACGAATTTACGCGGCCTTTATAGTATGTACAGGTATCACTATTCTTCTTTTCAGTTTGTTCTATCTTTTAGTGACAAAAGTATATAAGGAAATTGTCGCTCTCTCCGGTAATCTACTGGAAATTACAAAGGATACTTACGCTAATATGGATTGGTGGAATAATCAGTACCTCGACTTTCTCCAGGATATTCCTCCACAATACAACGATGCCCTGCAACAAGTCGTCAAAACCGTGCTGGAAGCTGCTCAAGGCATCCTTGGTCAATCCGCGGCATTCTTCTTTAATTTGGCTGCCGCTATACCCACAATCTTCTTCCATGCAGTGTTTTTTTTCATCGCTTTTTACCTTATCAGTATGAATTTACCGAATATCAGTAAAAATGTCATGCAGTTCTTTGATCCGTCTGTTCATTCCAAAGTAAAAATGGTACTAATCAAGCTTCATAAAACTATTTTTGGTTTCTTACGGGCACAATTTATCATCAGTTGCATGGTTTTTGTTGTGGTGCTCATAGGATTTTTAATTATGGGCATCAGCTATCCATCAGCTCTAGCCTTGCTGGTTACCATTGTTGATATTTTGCCGATACTGGGGACAGGCTCAGTCCTTATTCCTATGGCGATCTACAACCTAATTATCGGTAAGAATTTTCTCTTCTGGGGACTTCTGCTTCATTACGCTATTCTGGTACTCTTCCGTCGTATCATCGAACCCAAGATTCTCGGGGAAAGCATTGGGCTCACTGCATTAAGTACCCTGGCCAGTATGTACATCGGCTTTGTTTTAGTCGGCTTTATCGGGTTATTCCTCGGCCCCTTTCTGGTTATTCTTTATCAAGCCTTAGTGAAGGTCGGGGTAATTGATATTAAAATTAAGTTCTAAGAGTTTTGTATATAACACAAGGTGCATAAAAGAAGATACAAAAAAACAACAAAGAGATGCGGTTATGGCAAAGATTTACTTTGGACAACCGCATCTCTTTTTCTTGTCTTAAATCTTTTAAACCGCATTCACCCCAAATTTTCACATTCGCAATATAGCCAAATTTATACTTATCCCAAATCCTTTATAACGCATCAGTAGAAAATTTTTCGATTGTAGAAAAATTTTCTTACCTATGCGCGTTTCAACAAGGCGGGAGATATGCTCACCTCCTGTTGGACAACAAAAGTGGTACCCGCCACTTGTAGAAGTGGGGGACATCCTTTCGCCTCGTTATAAGGGAAGAAGTTTTACTTCGCCTTGTACCGCCAGTTTGTCGGCGAGAATTGCTACTGCCCCGGTCACCCCCGGAACAGTCATCGCCCATTCCACTGTCTTTGGCAAGTCCGCAATCCCCTGCACACGATTACAGGCTGCTGTAGCTACCGCATCAGCCAATACGGCCGAAGGAGCCAAAATCACTACGGCATCGGCACAACCAAAGCTTAGACTATGTCCTACTGTCCCCGAAGAAGTACAAATACCTAATGGAGTATAACCCGGCCTGATTTCTATCCCGATCCGCTGCGAAAACGGTGAATTGCCTGCGAAAATACTCACCTTCCGTATGCGGCTGGTTTTTAACCAGATATCCCCGCCGTTTTCTACAATTACATCCTTGGAAAAGCGTGCTAAAAACAAACCTGTCCGCTCGGCAAACCATCCGGCTACCGCCGCCATCGGCCCTACCCCTGCCAGCTCGGTAGCCTTACACATCGCTACAACGGCGGGAGGCACATTGCCGTGCTTCTTATCCTGCGTAGTGGAAGCAAGCGGCCATGGCTCTAGTGCGGTGAGAAAATCCGGATAGCTTTGCATATAATCCTGCAAAGCCCGCCGTTCTTTGGTCACATACTCTTCCACTTTCTGAACCAGTTCCGTGCTGAACTGGCTTTTTTTTAAGCCTATATCCAAGTCCGTTTCCTCAATACACACTTGAAAGTGATGCAAATCTTCTTCCCGCTGCTGGTGTCTGTATTCACGCGGTTCGTAAACCACTTAGATCCTAACCTCCATAGCATGTACAGGACAGATTTTCACACACATTAAACAGAGAATACACTCGTCCTGATTGAATTTCACTTCCATTGAAGGCCGTTCAATCGAAAGCGCCTGAGTTGGACAGTGTGCTGTACAATTTCCGCAGTGGGTGCATTTCTCTTCGCTTCGCTTCACCTCTTGGGCTAAAGGATGAACCGTAATCCCCTGCTTCTCTAAAAAGCGAATGCCTTCTTCATACCGTTCACCCGTTAACTCCAGCACCATTGTTCCTTCCTGATTGGGATTGATAGAGGCTTTTAATATATTCGCCACTAAATCAAATTCTTTGGCCAACGCATAAATAATCGGTTTCTTCACCGTATCCACGGAAAACCGCAAGATAATTCTTTCCGGCGCCATATCTTTCACTCCTCACAGATTATTTTTGCTCTTTCTTCTTCTGTTCTCTTTTTTAAATGCTGTTTTTCTATTTTCATCTTTTTCTTCCGAACTCTCTAAGTTAGGGCTTTACCCTTTAAGCCCTGTTCCGGGCCAGGCAATAACTGACTTGGTTCTCCTAAGAAAAATTCTCCTTTTTCAATCCACTCTTTAAGTGTGCCGGCAATCTCCCGCGCCCGCACATAACTGCTGACCGGAGAAGCCGGAACATCTTTGCCTTTAACCTTAATTAACCCGGTCTTTAGCTGAGCATAACTCACACGACCTAAAGTTTTCCCTTTTAAATTAGGATAATCGTCACCGTAATCGACAATCTCCGCATAAAGCTCCTCATCGGATTTAGCGGCATACTCCAAAATTTCTTCATTGAGAATCGGGATAGGCAACCCAATGCCCACCGTCAAAGTTGCCCCATAGCCCAAATAACTGGTTCCCACCAACCAACGGGGACTCATTTGTTTCAGGTCACCAATAACCGCTAAAGTGCCCCCCGCTCCGGTGAGGTTTTCCCCTTGCTCGTTCTTAATAAAGCCGGGGAAATGCTGGGTACCATGCCACGCAACATAACCTATTCCCCCGCCGAGGAAAATCCGCGTACCAAGTCCAATAGTTTTAAAATAAGGGTCCTTTAGCAAGGGGCTTAACTGTCCGGACGTAGAAAATGAAGCGTTCCCGAAATGCGGTTTTAATGCGCCCATATATGTGTAGATCATCCGATCAGTGGAATTAACCGCACAATTATAATTCTGGTAAGCATTTCGGGGATTGAACATAATGGCCTCATTTATTTTATCCAACGTAATTGTTGTTTCCAGCTTAGTACGTGGGTAACAATCTGTCCCATAACTGAATGCTTTTAAATTTACTTCTTTACCGGCAACCAAATCCTCAATTACATGCGCACCACCATAGCGAAATTCTCCGGGATAATCGCTATTGGCCGGATCTTGTTCCGGTAATTCTGTTGCCCCTAAATAGGCATCAACTGCCGCTATTCCCGCATAGGCCGGCACATTATTAAGCCAAACCTTGCTCATTCTCATCCGCGGTTTGGTATGGCCAAAATTCAAAAATACACCTGATGAACACATCGGACTAAAAGTCCCCGTAGTAACCACATCAACCTCTTGAGCGGTCCGGCTGATTCCCTGTTCACGGACTTTGGCGATAACCTCTTCAGCGGTTAACACGACTGCCTTCCCTGCTTTAATTCGCTCATTAATTTCTTTGTAAGTACGCTCTGCCGACATATCTGTTTCTCCTCCTTCTGTTGCTGCATGCCCTTCTTCAGAAACCTCATTTTGTCATCCTTAATCTGGCAATTTTTTCTTATATTAATGGCCTCTTCCTACTGAAAAGAAGAGGCCCATGCAAACAAGCTGCCGGGTCTCTTATCTTTCAGAAGACAAATGCTTCTGCTGGAATTGGCACCAATCCGGTATATTTTAAACAAATAACCGAACGGTTGCCGGGTATCTTCGGGCCAGTCCCTCCACCTCTCTTGATAAGAGCACACACCATATTATTTATTTTTTTAATCATTCCTTTAATATGAATAATAGTTTATCAAACTCAAAGCAAGTTTGTCAAGAAAAATGAAGCGTTACGGTACAAAACGAGCCAACACTAAGCATACCCTAATCCTAAAGCCCCCGGAGATACCTTTTCTTTTTTTCCACATCACTTAATCTCTTCGAGCTACGGAATGGCGCTCCAAC
>CAZVLC010000137.1:0-4538 GCA_964627885.1 uncultured Peptococcaceae bacterium | reverse complement strand
ATAATAAACTCTATTAATGGGCCCCTCCTCTTCTAATTTGTTTTTAAGCTTAAGATAATCAAAATTATAATCAGAACTAACAGAACGTTGTGCATTAAACAAATACGCCGCATCGATTAACCAGATGGTCTGTCCTTCTCTCATAAAAAAGCTCCCCTCTTCTTATCAGTTTGCTTTGTTTAATTTCCACGCTCCTTAGATAAATCCCTCCTTCTTTTCGGAAATCTCTCCATTTTTTAAAAATAAAGCGTTAGAACTTAGCAAAGAACTGCCCCTTTTAATTCTTCCGAATTTAAAATCTTGACAGTCTGCTGATAAAATTCAATGATCCCTTCATCGCGCATCCGAGACATTTCTCTGGATAAAGCCGGGCGCGATACATTCAAAAAATCCGCACATTCCTGACGGTTTAAGGGTAAAATGAAAGTGTTCTGTCCATTCATTTTGTATTGCTCCAACAAAAAGGCGCTGATTTTCCCCCGCAGGCTCTTTATGCTCAAATAATTTACTTTTTTATTCAACAATAAAGCCCGCTGAGAAACAATCCGCAGCATATTAATAATCATCTGCCGATGGCTGGCACATTGCCTCGTGCAATTCCCGACAATCTTCTCAACAGGGATAAGTATTATGACACTTGGCCTTGCGGTTACTACCGTTGCCGGCCAAGCTCGCTTTGCGGAAAAAGCAATAATTTCCCCAAAAAGCTCCCCCTGCCCCAATTTAGTCATGATTACCCGTGTTCCTGCGGGGTTCTCTTTTGTAACGGCCACCTCCCCCTCTAAGACAGCCCCGATGGCTTCACACCTTTCCCCTTCAATCGCCACAACATTATTTTTTTGCGCATAATTAACCAGCCTGGGCTGGAGGCAATTGAGCATTTCGCCTAATTGCGTCATGGGTATCTCTTGAAATAACGCACAATTTGTTAAGGTTTCCAGCCATTTTTGATACATAATTAGCCTCCTAAAAATTTTTTTGCGCTAACCTCCAACTTATATTAAAATAGAATGTGTCAATTGAAAAATGACAACCTACTCAATTAATGAGAAAAGTTAATTTAAATACATGAATAGAAAGGAATGGTCAAATGACTGTTGCGAAAAAACGACAGATTTCTCTGGAAAGGGCGGCGGAACTGAAGAACAAAATTAATGATTACTTAGAAATTAGAGCAACTATCCCCAAAGGCTTGGAAATGGCGGATATTTTAGATAGTCGCAAAAAGCACATCCTTAACGTTCTTAATGGTACGGAAGCAGACTGGGATGATTATAGCTGGCAGCTAAAAAACCGGATTTCAGACGTAAATACGCTAAGTAAAATTATCAATTTAACCGCAAAAGAAAAACAAGATATTGCCGAAGTGGGGGCAAAATTTCGCTGGGCGATCTCCCCTTATTATGCCAGTTTAATCAACCCAGATGACCAATATGACCCAATCCGACTTTTATCTATCCCTGTTTATCAGGAGCTAACCGATCCCTGCGCGGAAGCCGACCCCATGCGTGAGGAATATACAAACCCTGCCGGAAGTGTTACGAGACGTTACCCGGACCGCGCCATTATCAATGTAACCAATGAATGTGCCATGTATTGCCGTCATTGTCAACGCAGGAGAAATATCGGCAAAGAAGATCTCCCCAAAGCAAAAAACGTGCTGCAGGAATCAATTGATTATATTCGTGAAAACGAAGAAATTCGCGATGTCCTTTTAACCGGCGGGGATGCCTTATGTCTTTCGGACGATTATTTAGAATGGATTCTCCAACAGCTAAAAACAATTCCCCATCTGGAAATAATCCGTTTAGGGACAAGGGCTCCGGTCACAATGCCCCAAAGGATTACAGATAACCTATGCAATATGCTAAAAAGATATCATCCGATTTTCATAAATACTCAGTTTAATCACCCCATCGAGATAACGTCTGCCGCTAAAGCCGCTTGCGAAAAACTGGCTAACACTGGTATTCCCCTCGGCAATCAAGCCGTCTTATTAAATGGAATCAATAATAGTAAATATGTGATGAAGGTATTGAACCACGAATTGTTAAAGTGCCGTGTGAGGCCTTATTATATCTTCCATGCCAAACAAGTCAAAGGAACTTCCCACTTTAATACTTCTATTGCCGATGGCCTGGAAATTATGGAATATTTACGCGGATATACATCCGGATTAGCGATCCCCACTTATATTTTAAATGCTCCCGAAGGATTTGGAAAGGTCCCCCTTTTCCCAAATTATCTAATTTCCAGAGGCGCCGGATATGTGACCATCAGAACGTGGGAAGGCACTATTTTTGAATATGAAGATCATGAAACAAAAGATCTTAAAACACTTCTCATGGCAGAGTCTTAAAAAGAGTCTTAAAAAATATTTCAGCCACTGCCTTACAATGTCAATGCCTTAGAGTCTTGATCGGCTCCGAGGTTTTTTCTTTTTGTAACCGTGGTTACCGCTTTATCTTTTTTTCTCAATTATAATGAGCATAACAAGTACTTCAGCAAATTGAGATAGGAGGAAAAAACAATGAAAAGAAAAATAGTGACAATAAATGAAGCTAAATGTAATGGTTGCGGCCTTTGTGTATCAGCATGCCATGAAGGCGCTCTGCAACTGGTGAACGGAAAGGCGAAGCTGGTATCTGAAACTTACTGTGACGGCTTAGGAGACTGTCTGCCGGAATGCCCGACCGGAGCAATTACCATTGAAGAAAGAGAGGCCGCTGCCTACGATGTTCCCACTCACATTACGGTACCTAATCTAACGGATTCCTGCGCTGCTAAAACATCCAACGAGCGTCCTCAAAACGAATCCCAGCTGCGCCAGTGGCCATGCCAAATAAGGTTAGTCCCGGTCAATGCTCCCTACTTGGAAAACGCAAGCCTGCTTATTGCTGCTGACTGTACAGCCTACGCCTATGCAGATATTCATCGGGATTTTATGCGGAACAAAATTACCCTGATTGGCTGTCCAAAGCTTGATGCGGTAGACTACGCCGAAAAACTAACGGCGATTCTCCAAGCACACGAAATCAAGAGCCTTACTATTCTCCGCATGGAAGTACCTTGCTGTGGCGGACTGGTCAATGCCGTGACAACTGCCATGAAGAATAGCGGTAAAATGATTCCTTGGCAAGTGGTTACCATCAGTACTGATGGTCATATTTTAGAAGACTAAAAAGACAGCTACTCAAATAGAGCTAAGCAAGAAATGCTCATTAGAGTAGCTGTCTTTCTTTTCCTGTCTATCTCGGGTTTCCCGAATCGCGATAGCTGGATTAGAGCCAGCCTCTGTCTTTCATCGCCTGCACAATTCTCTGAATAGCAATAGCAAAAGCGGCGACACGATAATCCTCACAATTGTGTTCATTCTTAAATTGATAAATATCATCATAGGCTTTAGTCATGGCCTTTTCCAGCTTTTCGGCAACTTCTTCCCCTGACCAGTAATAACCCATTCTGTTCTGGACCCATTCAAAATAGCTCACGGTTACACCGCCGGCATTAGTTAGAATATCAGGCAAGATCGGGATTTTTCTCGCAGTCAACGCCGCATCAGCTTCCGGAGTAATCGGACCATTCCCCAGCTCAGCAATCATTTTCGCTTTGATCTGAGCAACGTTGTTTTCATTAATTACTCCTTCCAACGAAGCCGGTACTAAAATATCACATTCACTGGTCAGCAGTACATCCGGAGTAATTTGCTTCCCTCTCGGATAAGCCTTAAGCGAACCCGTTTCCGCTTTGACCTTTTTCGCTAATTCCACATCTATCCCTTCCGGATCATAAACAGCTGTTCTTGAATCGGCAATCCCGATTATCTTGCATCCCTCTGCGGCAAAAATGCTGGCCGCATAACTACCGGCATTCCCAAACCCATGAATGCAGAACGTCGCGTCCTTTAGGGATACTCCTTCTTTGGCACAGGCTGCCTTAGTAACAAAGTAACCCCCCTGTGCTGTAGCACTGCTTCTGCCCGCAGAACCGCCAACGCTTAACGGTTTCCCCGTAATCACACCAAAATCGCTGTATTGTTTGATGGCGGCAAATTCATCCATCATCCAGCCCATGATTTTCGGATTGGTATACATATCGGGTGCCGGAATATCTTTGTCAGAGGAAATAATTTGCGCAATCGCCCGGATATATCCTCTGCTAACCCTTTCTAATTCCCCTTCGGACATTTCCTTGACATTACAGGTAACGCCACCTTTCCCACCCCCGTATGGCAAGCCGATAACCGAACATTTTATGCTCATCAAAGTGGCGAGAGCTTTAACCTCGTTAAAGTCTACATTGGGATGGAAACGGATTCCGCCTTTGGCCGGACCTAAAACATCAGTATGCTGTACCCGGTAACCTTTAAATACTTTCACCTGCCCGTTATCCATTCTTACCGGGAAACTAACTTCCAAGGCTTTTTTCGGCTCCAGTAAGGCCCTGGTTGTTTCATCATCAAGATTAAGCAATTTAATTGCTCTCATTATTTGATATTGTGCAGCTTCATTGAACCCCATTAAATTCTCCTCCTTTTC
>CAZVLC010000136.1:0-4568 GCA_964627885.1 uncultured Peptococcaceae bacterium | reverse complement strand
TATATTATATTGAAACGCTCTCTCCTTAATTGTGGCACTCTTTACCGCCTGATTTAGATTTTCCCAAAGCTCCCTGTTTGTGTTTACTACTACTGGACTTGCTCCAATTTCTTTTAAATACTTGATATCGTCTATAACCTCATACTGCATTTGTTTCAGCTCATCCAACCTGAATGTTTTCTCCAGATTCTTATCTAATAATTCTTGCGCCACATTGCCCCCGGTAAGGCTCATTTCCTGCCGCTCCTTAACCACCTTGATTCTGGAGAGCAAATCGTTTTGCCTTATATTGGCCCTATTATAATCATCAAACTGCATCTTTAATTGAGGATTATTCTTACTCCTCTTCAGCAGATCACCTAGTTCGGCGCATTTATTGGATAGATATTTTAATTCCTGAGATACCTCGTGCCCTAATTGGGTTAGGTCAATGAAGGAAAAATAATCCTTAATATACCATTTAACCCTGTTTTCCATTAATTCGTCAATCGAATTTATTTTGTCTTTGCTGTTCAGCGACTTACTTAATTCTTTTTGGGTTATCCGAATTTCCCCTAACAATATCTTATTCTCGATAATTTGCCCCTTACTTGCTATATCACTTGTTTTTAGTAAGTCTATATGTCTTACAACATCCTGTTCAAGAAAAGCTAATTGTTCGAGACTAAATGTTTCCTTTAAATAATCGGCATTAATTAATTTTCGCACACCGATAATTAATTTATCTTCCTTTTGCAACGTTGTTAGGGCATCATCTGTTTGCGCTAAAGCCCTTTCCATAATCTTCAGGCATGAACCCGCTTCACTTTCAGTGAGCACTTCGTTTCGCACTTTTTTTAAAATATCCTCGTCAAGCTTAATAATTTGCTCTCGAACATGGACATACTCAGCCATTTTTTCCTGTATTCCTTGAAAGGTTAGCGTTTTGAGCTGACTTGGTTGAAATTCTACCTCTTTTCCCATTTTCGCCAAGCCGTTTTCTAACGACCCTAATTTAAGTTGCCCTCCCTTATAGCCGTCAACGAGCACATCAATTTTTCGCCCGTCTTTCGGCCCTGCTGTCACCAGAAAAAGAGTACCGGCAGCTACTCCCACCATATTCCCTTTATTATAAGGGTCCTTTTCCAGCTTATATTTACGATATTCATCTTGTATACTGTCATAAGCGAATAATCCGATCCCCGCCACAGTGCCACCAAGCTTGCCAATTGATTGCAACGTGTTCTTCACCGCAACGGTCGGATGTTTAAGCACGTTAGCAACAGGTTGCGCCAAATACTTTTGCGGGTTACCGAGAGTTTTCTGCACATTCACTACGACTTTTTCACTAAAGTCTTTGCCCTTTTGTGCATTTGTTAGCGGATTCAACAGATTACTAAATTCCACAAAGTCCACAGCGGCAGCCCCCAAAACTCTGCTAAAACCTTCACCCGCTCCTACCGCCATCTTAATATCAGTGCTGGAATTAGCCGTCTTCCCTTTGACTTTGTTGAATATCTGGTTAATTGCTCCTTTAATTTGGGTTTTGGCCTGGTTAAACCTTTTCTCGCTACTTGCGGCCTTTAAACGGTAAAAAGAATCCTTATCAGTAGCCCCTTTTATTCCCGACGTTCTCACTTTGAGCGGCTTACTGGCCGCTGAAAATCTTCCGGAACCATCCTTCGCTTTTACATAAAAGCTGTATTCTGTTCCGGGGGTAAGCTTGGAAACCTTCCATTTTGGATCCGACGAGTTTGTTTCTTCCCGCAAAGTTTTCCCAGTATCCAAATTCTGATAGGTTACTTCATATTCCACTATGTTTTTATTCGTGCGCGTTTTTTTCCAGGTAAGGGTCACGCTTGTATTTGCTTTAACCGCGGTTAGACCGGTCGGTGCCTCCAAAGAGGCCGATATTTCCGCTAAAACATCTATAGGAAAAAGCTGTAGGAGCATAATACTCAATAAAAATGTTGTGATAATTTGGACCCTTCCGCTAAAATCGCCTTTGACCATTAGCTAATCTCCTTTAGGCTCGTCCTTCAATAATTTCAATTTATTACTCTATTCACACTATTTCAAGTCTAACCTGTTTTTCCTCAACTGTCAATATGAAACTACAAGCCACGCTTTACTAACCGTGGCTTGCCTATTATTCTCCATTAATACTTAACTCCATCATTACTACTTCATCATTTGCAACGCATCTTTTAAATGTACTGCCCCCGAATACAAAGCTTTACCCATAATAATTCCTTCCACGCCGGACATCTCGAGCCCCTTAAGCTGCTGGAGATCCTCCAGGCTAGATACTCCTCCTGAAGCAATCACCTTTAAGCCGGTACATTCCGCCAGCTTTTTCGTTGCTTCTAGGTTGGGCCCGCGCAACGTTCCATCTCTTCTTGTATCGGTAAAGATGACCCGTTTAACTCCTAAAGCAGCAATTTCTTCGGCTAATTGAAAGACAGTCATTTCCACCGTTGATTCCCACCCTTCAATCGCCACCATCCCGTCACGGCTATCAATTCCCACCGCCACATGTTCGCCAAACTCCTGCACACATTTCGCAACTAACTCCGGGGAAAGAATCGCCGCCGTCCCTAAAATAACCCGGTCCACACCGAGATTTAAAATCTTTTCCACTGCATCCAGACTGCGGATTCCGCCGCCCATCTGCACAGGTATTTTTACAGCACCAAGAATTTCTTTGACGATGCCCAAATTCTTAGGTTTACCGGCAAAAGCACCATCAAGATCTACTAAGTGCAAACGTGGGGCGCCAATATCCTCCCACATTTTGGCCACTTCGACCGGTTCATCGGAATATATAATCTCAGAGCTTATTTCTCCTTGAACCAAACGAACACACCGACCATCCCTTAGATCTATCGCCGGAATTACTATCATTTTACCAACTCCCTACATTATTCAATGGAACTCAAGAAACTACTTACTGGCTGAGAAAATTACTATACTGTGTCTACTTTTAATTAAAACATACTCGGCAACGAATTACTACTACCTAAAAACTAAATTTTTTGCAAAATATTATTTTACTTACACAACCCCATTAATGCGCAGCTTGCTTATTATGGCGGCTGGCTAACTCCTTCCACACTTCCTTTAACTCAATCTTCCGATCCCGCAGCATTACTAAGATGTGATAAAAAAGATCGGCTGTTTCGTAGATAATCTCTTCTTTTTTCCCGCCCTTAGCCGCAATTACTACTTCCGTACTCTCTTCTCCGACCTTTTTGAGGATCTTGTCAATTCCTTTTTCAAAAAGGTATGTCGAATAAGAGCCTTCCGGCCTCTGTATCTCGCGTTCGCGCACCAAATCCTCCAACCAAGATAAAACTGCCCATTCTTCTGAGACGGCTTCGTCATTTTCCAATAAAGCATTACTAAAACAGGAAAAACTGCCTTCATGACAGGCTACCCCTGTCTGCCTCACCTGCACCAGCAAGGTATCAGCATCACAATCATAATAAAGGCCCTGCACCTCTTGCTCGTTCCCCGATGTTTCCCCTTTAGCCCACAACCGCTGCCGGCTGCGGCTAAAAAACCAAGTGCGGCCATCCTGTAAGGTTTTTTTCAGCGATTCCTTGTTCATATAAGCGAGCATTAAGACCGTCCCGCTTTTCACGTCCTGTACTACGGCAGGAATTAACCCTTTTTCATCATATTTTAGACATTCAATTTTTTCCATCGTTACTATCATAATCGTACCACCACGTTCCTTTCCCACAAATACTTTTTAACTTCTGGAATTGTCGTTTCAGCAAAATGAAAAATTGATGCAGCCAGAAGTCCATCAGCCTGGCCTTTTACGGCTCCTTCCCAGATATGTTCCATCCCACCGACACCGCCTGAGGCGATCACCGGAATTGATACTCCTTCACTAATAGTCCTGGTAAGCTCCAGATCGTATCCTTCTTTCGTTCCGTCCCGATCCATACTTGTCAAAAGGAGCTCTCCTGCGCCTAGCATCTCGGCCTTGCGGGCCCACTCAACAACATCAATACCCGTAGGTGTCCGCCCGCCGTGCGTATAAACTTCCCACTTTCCTTCCGCCACCTGACGAGCATCAATCGCTACTACAATACACTGATTTCCGAAATAGGAAGCTCCCTCGCTGATCAACTCGGGTTTTTGGACAGCGGCCGTATTCACGGCTACTTTATCTGCTCCGGCTTTGAGAATTCTCCGCATATCTTCAACCGTGCGTATCCCGCCGCCTACCGTAAAAGGGATAAAAACTCGCTGAGCAACCTTTGAAACAACATCAATGATAATGTCTCTATCTTCGCTGGAAGCAGTGATATCCAAAAAAACGAGTTCATCAGCGCCCTGTTGATCGTAATAGGCAGCCAATTCCACCGGATCTCCGGCATCTCTTAACTGCAAAAACTTTGTTCCTTTCACAACCCGGCCTTTTTCCACATCGAGACAAGGTATAATTCTTTTAGCAAGCATACTGATTATCCTCCATTATTAACTAACTCCGCATTTTAACTTACTACGCATATTAACTATCTCCGCAAAATTCTTTAAGATTCCCAGTCCCACTCCGCTGCTTTTTTCCGGATGGA
>CAZVLC010000135.1:0-4712 GCA_964627885.1 uncultured Peptococcaceae bacterium | reverse complement strand
GGAGCAAAAAATTCCTTATAGTGTGCTGGGCACTAGGGAGGAATATGGACAAATACTGGGAATGTCTCCTCGCACCTTACTTGCCGTATCTGAGCAAAAAATGGCTGAAGAGATTTGCAAAATATTATTCCGCAAGGAATAAACATAACAGCGGCATACAAAATACTCGCGGAGGTGATTTAATGGCTACAATTCGTGTACATGAACTGGCTAAAGATATGAATATTCCTAGTAAGGAATTGCTCCAAAAGCTCCAGACCTTAGGACTGGATTTGAAGAACCATATGAGCACTATCCCCAGTGGTGAAGTGAATAGAATTAAAGCAATGGTTTTAAATCTGGATAAAGCCGGCAACATTAATAAAGAAAAGAAAGAGCAGCCGGTTGCTCAACCGCCCAAGAGCGTAGCGGTGACTGAAAAAACGAATATCGCTAAGCCCAGACAAGTCATAGAAAATAACAATATGCAGAGACGAGAGGCTCCCAAACCAAAGCCCGCAGGACCAAAGGCTACGGGGGATAAACCAACTTACGCACCACATCAGCAAAAGCCCCCGCAACATAATGCTACGGCATCTAATGGGAAGCCAAGAATAGCTGAGGGTTCTCCAAATGATGAGAATACACTTCTCACCAAAATTGAAAAGGTTGTAGGCGATCAAGCCTATGAACGAGGCGGAAAACAGAAGAACACAGCCAAAAAGCCGGGACGCTTTGAAGATAAGAAAAATGACGGTAAAAAATATCCCAGATATGATAAGAATAGAAAGAAAAAACCGTTTATGAAAATTGAACCGATTCCGGTGCTGGTGAAACAAATTACTTTGGAAGGACCGCTTACGGTGCAGGATTTTGCGCACCTGTTAAATAAAAAATCCACCGAAGTCATTAAAAAACTGATGGCGTTAGGTTCTTTAGTGACCATTAATCAGGAACTGGATGTTGAGACCTTAATTTTATTAGGCGGTGAATTTGGGGTAACAGTTGAGTTAAAAGTAACCAAAGAGGAAAAACTTTTAGCCGACGAGAAAGAAGATGACCTCGCGGATTTGCAGGAGAGGCCGCCGATGGTCACGATTATGGGTCATGTCGATCACGGAAAAACTTCCCTGTTAGATACAATCAGGCATACAAATGTGATCGCCTCAGAAGCAGGCGGAATTACGCAGCATATTGGGGCTTATCAGGTTGAGGTAAAAGGGAAGAAGATCACCTTTTTGGATACTCCCGGGCATGAGGCATTTACGGCCATGCGTGCCAGAGGGGCTAAAGTGACCGATATCGCGATTTTGGTTGTGGCTGCTGATGACGGAGTAATGCCGCAAACTGTTGAAGCAATTCACCATGCCCAAGCCGCTGAAGTACCAATTATTATCGCTATTAATAAAATTGATAAGGCGGACGCCAATCCGGATCGGATTAAACAGGAACTCACCGAATATAATCTGATTCCTGAAGAATGGGGCGGCGACACGATCTGCTGTAATGTTTCCGCAAAAACAAAGGAAGGATTAGAAAACCTTTTGGAAACTATTTTGCTCGTTGCCGAAATGGGTGATTTGAAAGCTAATCCGCACAAAAATGCCAGTGGCACTGTGGTGGAAGCAAAGCTCGATAAAGGAAGAGGGCCTGTTGCCACTGTTTTGGTGTTAAACGGAACTTTGAATATTGGTGATTATCTTATTGCGGGAACGGCACATGGACGCATCAGGGCGATGCTTGATGATAAAGCAAGACGTCTAAAAAAGGCTTTGCCTGCTACTCCTGTCGAGATTATTGGTTTGTCGGATGTCCCGTTAGCCGGTGACACCTTCAATGTGGTCGAAAATGAACATCTGGCTAAGCAAATCATAAGTGAACGAACCGTTACGAAGCGGGAAGAGACCATGAAGACGACCAGCCGTATTTCGTTGGATGAACTGTTTGCCCAGATTCAAAAGGGCGAAATCCAGGATTTAAATATTATAATTAAAGCGGATGTGCAAGGATCAATTGAAGCAATCAAGCAATCTTTGGAGAAACTGTCTAATGAAGAGGTTCGGGTTAATATTATCCATCAAGGAGTCGGCGGCATTACCGAAACCGATGTAATGCTTGCCTCAGCCTCTAATGCCATCATCATCGGGTTTAATGTCAGACCGGATGCGAATGCGCGTAAAGCGGCGGAAAACCAGCAAATTGACATTCGGTTGTATCGGGTTATCTATACGGCAATTGATGATATTAAATCCGCAATGAGTGGGATGCTTAAACCGGAGTTAAAAGAGGTTGTGCTGGGGCGTGGTGAAGTGCGTGCTGTGATTAAGGTTCCGAAGGTAGGCTTTATTGCCGGTTGTTATCTTACGGAAGGAAAAGTCACCAGAAACAGTCAGATCCGGGTGATTCGTGACAGTATTGTCATTCATGAAGGCGAAATATCCTCTTTAAGAAGATTCAAAGATGATGTCAAAGAAGTAAGCAGTGGTTTTGAATGTGGGTTGAGTTTAGAGAGATTCAATGATTTCCGTGAAGGGGATCAAATTGAAGCATTCACCCAAGAGGAAGTAAAGAGGGAACTTTCCTAGGAGGTGGTATTGATGCCAAGTCATCGTTTAAATAAAATCGGCGAAGAAATAAAGCGGGAATTATCAGTGATGATTAAGGATGAGATGAAGGATCCCCGGGTAAAGGGTTTAATTAGTGTCACTCATGTGGATGTGACCAACGATTTGCGCTATGCCAAGGTCTACGTGAGCATCATGGCAGATGCCGAAGAACGGACGACAACGTTGCAAGCCATTGAAAAGGCGGGAGGATATCTCAGAAGCGAATTAGCGAAAAGAATTAAACTGCGTTATACTCCCGAACTGCTTTTTAAACTTGACGACTCCATCGAATATGGAGCCAAAATTAATGAGATCATTGCCGGCTTTAGCCAAACCGAAGGAGAAGAGTAAACTATGTCTGATTGGCAGAGAATCATTAGTTATTTGCCAAAAGAAGAAGAAATTATTCTTTTGGTTCATGAAAAACCCGACGGGGATTGCCTTGGTTCGGCGCTGGCGCTCGGACTGCATCTAAAAGAAGCAGGTTTTCGGCCTCGCCTTTTTCTGCCCGAACCAATTCCTGTTACGTATGCGTTCTTACCGGGACAGGAACTAATTGAGATATACCGCAATAAACAAGTACCGCAGGGGAGACCCATCATTGCTGTGGATTGCGCCGATCCGGGCAGGATCGTGTATATTTTACCTGAGGACACACCGATTATTAATATTGATCACCATTGCAGCAATACTTCCTTTGGCGATTTTTCGATAGTTGACCCTGGGGCCGCGGCTACCGGGGAAATGATTTTTACGCTCTTAAAAGAATCCCCTTTAATCACCAGTCCTCAAGCGGCAACTTGTTTATATGTAGCTATTTTGGCCGACACCGGATCTTTTTGTTACAGTAACACCACCGCTGCGACGCTTCACATTGCGGCGGAATTATTGGAACTTGGTGCGGATATTGAGTCAATCCGCGATAATTTTTTTGATAAACGGCCTTTAGTAGAACTGTTAAATATTAAACTTGCTTTGACTAACCTGCAATTTGCGGGAAATAAGCGCATTGCATGGAGTGCCTTGTCCTATCAAGAATTAGCGGAGCATGATTTACTGCATACCGATACGGATAGTGTGATTAATTTAATGCGTTCCGTGGAAGGGGTCGAAGCGGCGATAATTTTTCGTGAGTTAGTGCCCGGCAAAATTAAAGTAAGCTTCCGGTCGCAAAAACAGATCAATGTCAATCTGTTAGCCGGCGAATTTGGAGGCGGAGGACACGCGCGTGCAGCCGGATGTTCTATTGACGGGGACTTGGACAAAATCATCACGAAAGTAATCAATCGGGCGAAAGAATACCTAGACCAAGAAGGAGAACTTCATCAACGCGGTAAAACGTCTGAACGGAGTTGTAAAGATGGACGGAGTTGTTAATATTTTAAAACCACCCGGAATGACATCACATGATGTTGTTTCTTTTTTGCGTCGTCAGTTTAAAATAAAGAAGATTGGGCATGCTGGCACCCTTGATCCACAGGCAGCGGGCGTATTACCACTTTGTATCGGGCAGGGGACGCGTTTACTGGAGTATTTAACGGATCATGATAAAGAGTACCTTTGCGAAATGACGCTCGGGCTCACGACCACTACGCAAGATGCTTGGGGAGAGGTCGTGAAATGCCGGGAGTATCGTCATATTACCTTAGAAATGGTTCAGCAGAATTTGTCGAGGTTTGTCGGAGAAATCACGCAGATTGTTCCTGCCTATTCGGCAGTTAAAATACAAGGGGTGCCCTTATACAAACGAGCCAGGAAGGGACAGGAAATTACGCCGATTATGCGAAAAGTGCATATATATAAAATTGAATTGGTGCGGTTTGTTCCGCCCAAATTGGCTTTTGCCATTCACTGCTCGAAAGGAACTTATGTGCGGACAATATGTCATGACCTCGGTGAAGCACTTGGGGTTGGCGGGCATATGTCGTTTTTGCTGCGCACCAGAGTCGGCGAATTCAATTTGATGGATAGTCTAACGCTTGAGGATGTTGCTGCGTTACAGGAAAAAAGTATATTACCGCTGGAATATTGTGTCCAGGGTTTACGAAAAATTGTGCTTGCTGATCCGGAGATACGGAAAATAAAACTTGGGCAAAAAATACCTTATTGCGGACAGGAAACAGTAGG
>CAZVLC010000134.1:0-4739 GCA_964627885.1 uncultured Peptococcaceae bacterium | reverse complement strand
TTATCATTATGAAAGGGTTAATATTGACATTAAAACTATAGTCTGGTATAAAATTAATAGGGATTAGCACTCTTACGAATATAGTGCTAATGGTTTGAAAGAAAATTAGATAGAAGCTATTGGACTAAAGGAGGAGAATATAATGGCTAAGAAACAATTTAAAGCCGAATCAAAAAGATTGCTGGATTTAATGATTAATTCAATATACACCCATAAGGAGATTTTCCTGCGCGAACTAATTTCCAATGCCAGTGATGCCATTGATAAACTCTATTACAAGGCATTGACGGATAGTTCTTTGGGTTTTGATCAAGCCCAATGTGAGATTAAAATAAGTTTTGACAAGGATACGCGGATGTTGAAAGTCTCGGATACCGGGATTGGCATGACCCAGGAAGAGCTGGAAGGAAATCTCGGGATCATTGCCAAAAGCGGCTCCCTTAATTTTAAAAAGGAAAACGAACTGCAGGATGGGTATGAGATTATTGGTCAATTCGGCGTCGGCTTTTACTCCGCTTTTATGGTCGCGGATGTAGTGACGGTGATTAGTAGAGCTTTAGGCAGCGAGCAAGCTTACCGCTGGGAGTCTCAAGGGGCGGATGGTTACACAATCGAGCCCTGCACCAAGGAGACCGCAGGGACGGAAGTGCTCCTGCAGATTAAGGAAAATACGGAAGATGAGAATTACGACCAATTTTTAGATGAGTATAGTCTCCGGACGCTGATTAAAAAGCACTCCGATTTTATTCGTTATCCGATTAAAATGAATGTGACGAAGACCAAACAAAAACCGAAGGAAGAAGACGCGGAGCAACAATTCGAGTACTATACGGAAGAAGAAGTAATTAACAGTATGGTGCCAATTTGGAAGAAAAACAAAAACGAACTGACCGCGGAGGATTATGAGAGCTTTTATGCGGAGAAGCATTATGGTTTTGACAAACCGCTAAAATACGCCCATATCAGTGCCGAGGGGACCATCAGTTATAAGGCGATTTTGTTTATTCCGGAAAAAATGCCCTATGACTTTTACACGAAAGAGTATGAAAAAGGGTTGGAGCTATACTCCAACGGTGTTTTGATTATGAATAAGTGTGCCGAGCTGGTGCCGGATTACTTTAGCTTTGTGCAAGGGGTAGTAGACTCCGAAGACTTATCGCTGAACATCTCGCGCGAAATGCTGCAGCATGACCGGCAATTGAAGATTATCGCTAAAAATATCAAGTCGAAAATCAAAAGTGAATTGGAAGATTTGTTAAAGCATGAACGGGAGAAATATGCGGAGTTCTTTGCGGTCTTTGGCAGGCAATTGAAATACGGCGTTTACAGTGATTTCGGCAGCAATAAAGAGGTGCTGCAGGATTTATTAATCTTCTATTCTTCCAAGGAAAAGCAGCCGGTGACTTTAGCCGAATATGTGGCCCGTATGCCGGAAGAACAGAAATATATCTACTATGCAGTTGGTGAATCGGTGGAAAGAATTGAGAAGCTGCCGCAAACGGAACTGGTGGCGGACAAAGGGTATGAAATCCTGTATTTTACGGATGATGTAGATGAATTCGCCATCAAAATGTTGATGTCATATCAGGAAAAAGAATTTAAATCCGTTTCCGGTGGTGATTTGGGTCTCAGCAAAGAGGACGAAGCAGACCAGGACGCGAAGAAGGAAGAGGAGCAGGGGAATAAGGAGCTGTTTGAGTATATGACCGGTGTTTTAGCCGGCAAAGTGCAAGCGGTCAAGGCTTCCCAGCGCTTAAAGAGTCATCCGGTTTGCCTTTCCAGTGGCGGTGAAATCAGTATTGAGATGGAGAAGGTTCTGAACGCGATGCCCTATAACAACCAAAAGGTGAAGGCTGATAAGGTGTTGGAAATCAACGTCAATCATGAAGTGTATCATGCCTTACAAGATGCCTATGCGCAGGATAAAGACAAAGTGAAGTTTTATACGGAGCTTTTATACAATCAGGCCTTGTTGATTGACGGTCTGCCGCTTGAGGACCCGGTGGAGTTCACCAATAATATCTGTAAGATAATGAAGTAAAAAGGAGTAACCATAGAATGATCTATATCTTTGGCCATAAAAATCCGGATACGGATTCAGTAGCCGCCGCCATTGCCTTAGCGGATTTAAAACATAAATCGGGAGTGGAGGCGGAACCGCGGCTTTTAGGGCCAGTAAATAAGGAAACACAATATGTTTTAAATTATTTTGGTGTCGCCACCCCTAAGCAGATCGAGAACGTGAAGCCTAAGCTGAAGGATCTCAATTATGACAAGGTCGAAAGTATCGGGCCGCAAAAATCGCTGCTCTCAGCCTACAAAATTATGGAGAAGAATAATATCAAAACCCTGCCGATTGTTAATGCGGACAATACGCTGATGGGGATAGTAACGATGAAAGATATCGCTATGGGGCTCATCAAGGGAGACTTTTATTATTTACGCAGTAAAATTGCCAATATTGTCGAGGATTTAGAAGGGGAACTCCTTACCGGCGATGCGGCCGGGGAGGTTGAAGGGCAGATTTCCGTTATTTCTTATTATTACGATACTGTTGTCAGGGATAAAATTATTAACGAAAACAGCATCGTCATTGTGGGCGATCGCTATGATATCATTGATTATGCCTTAAATATCGGGGTTAAATTACTGATTATCACGGGGGGCAAAGAAATCCCCCCGAAATATCTGGAGAAGGGCCGGGAAAAAAAAGTCCCGGTAGTGTTGGTGGAGAAAACTACCTATGCTACGGCTAAACAGTTAAATCAGAGCAATTATGTTTCCATGATTATGAAAACAAAGGATCTGGTGAAATTTACGGAAAATGAAGAGCTGGCCGAGGTCAAAGAGGAATTGTTAATTCACCGGCATTCCAATTATCCGGTGGTCACAGAGGGGAACGAATACCTGGGGTTTGTGGGGAGGAGACATATCTTAAACCCCAATCGGAAAAAAGTAATCCTGGTGGACCATAATGAGTATGGGCAAAGTGTGGAAGGCTTAGCAGAGGCGGAAATCGTCGAGGTGGTGGACCATCATAAGATTGGGGATATCCTTACCGTTACCCCGATTGTCTTTCGGAATATTCCCGTCGGCAGTACTTGCACGATTGTCTTTAATCAGTTCAAGGAAGAGAAGGTGCCTTTGGATCAGCCGATCGCCGGACTGCTTTTGGCCGGGATTATCTCCGATACTTTATCGCTGCAATCGCCGACGACCACGGTTTTAGACCAGGAAGCTGTGCAGGAATTGCAGAAAATCGTGCAGCTTGCTTGGCAAGAGTTTGCCGTTGAGATGTTTAAAGCCGGAACTTCCTTAGAAGGGCAAGGCATTGCGGAGATTTTTTATAAGGATTTCAAGGAGTTCAGTGTAAAGAATAAGAAAATCGGGATTGGGCAGGTTTTCACCCTGGATATTGAAGATATTTTTCACAGAAAAGAGGAGTTTCTCGAGTTCATCGCTAATATACATCAACACCAGGATTATTACCTGACGTTATTATTGATTACGGATATTTTACGGGAGGGTTCTTACTTGCTCTACAAGTGTAATAACGGGAGAATTCTAGCGAATACATTTAATAATAAGGTGGAGCAGGGGGCCTTTATCGAAGGCGTAGTATCCAGGAAGAAACAAGTGATTCCGCAAGTAATGGATGCGGTGAATAATCTGGATCTGTAACGAGTAATGGAGGTGTTGCACGTGCAAGCTGGGGTGGGATATTTGATGATGTTTTTGCCGGTGCTTCTTCTGCTTATTATCGCAGTGATGGTGAAATATCATCATGCTTATTGGCTCATATCCGGGTATAATACGATGTCTAAAGAAAAGAAACAAAATGTCGACATTGAAGGTTTAGCGAATTTAACGGGTAATTTCTGTTTCGTGCTGGCAGGAGTTCTTGTTCTGGCATTTGTATTATTGCTAAACGGCTATGATATCGCTGCCGGGATATCTTTTGGGCTGATTTTTCCGCTTACAATTTATATGATGATCAAAGCACAACATTTTGATGGGAATAACCGTAACCCTGACGGAACAATGAAGCACGGGTCTAAGCTTAAGATGATATTGACAATTGCTTTTTTAGTGATCGTCGGGATTGCGGTCAGTGTTCTTTTATATCAAAGCTATCAACCGGTTGAAGTCACGATTACGGAAGAGCACTTTGTTATCAAAGGGATGTATGGTGAAAAGATTGCCTTCGAGGATATCACGGAGGTGGCCCTGATTCAAGAGATTCCCCGTATCACGGCTCGAACAAATGGGTCTTCGCTTGGGGAACGGCATAAGGGCCATTTTCGGCTGAAGGATCTCGGAGCGGCGAAATTATTTCTGGATAGTGGTCAGCCACCGTATATTTATCTTGAGCGAGGGAAAGCGAAACCGGTGATACTCAATTTTTTGAGTGAGGAAGAAACCAAGGAAGTATATACTGATTTACACACTGCATGGAAAAAAATTAATCTTCCCAGACAGATTGATGTTCAATAAAAAAGGTGCTGTACAAGAGATACAGCACCTTTTTTCTTATTTTTTTATTTAATTTTTAAATTGAAGGTAGGGCTAAGATGAGCTATAATAAAATAGGAATTGTAAAAAATATTGGGACTTGTATGAATCTAATAAACAAATTATAAATCATGCATATTAAAGGCAAAGTTGGAAATGGGCGGTAGCAAATATTTTTAAGGTGGTTATTTATGTCTATGTTGGCTTCTTGTTTTATTATATCCTCA
>CAZVLC010000133.1:0-4773 GCA_964627885.1 uncultured Peptococcaceae bacterium | reverse complement strand
GTAAGAATCCTAGAAACAGGGGGGGATCACCTAAAGGAGTCAAAGCTCCTCCGATATTTGCGACCATGAAAATAAAGAAGACTACCATAAATGCTTTGTTTTTGCGATGTTTGTTAACCCGTAGAAAGGGTCGAATTAGTAACATGGCAGCTCCAGTTGTTCCCATCCAGGAGGCCAGTAATGAGCCAACGGTGAGAAAACCGGCATTTACTAAGGGGGTTCCCTTTAGTGTAGTTCGTACTAAGATACCGCCCCCAACTGTATATAATGCCGCCAGTAAAATCAAAAAGGGGATGTAATCAACGATAAGTACATTCAATAATTCATGTATAGCTAATTCGTTATAAGCTATAATCATCGGAATTGCCACAATCATTGCCCAAGTAAAAGCGATTTTTCCATAATTGTGATGCCAGAACTTGGGGATAAGAATAGGTCCTAAGGCGATAGAAAGCAGCATACCTATAAAAGGTTGTACCCAATACAGCGGTAACATGGTGGCTAAAGAATCTTCCAATTTTTCACCTCCTTCCCGCTCAGGGAAATTATTTGAGGCATTAGGGAAAAACGCCATTTGAAGGAAAGTTTTGTTTAATTTTTCCCCGATAAGTATTTTACCGCGTAGCATATAATTAGTAAAGTAAAGAACCGAAATTTAGGCAAAGTCGATGTGTTGACAAAGATATAATAATGCTTTATTATATTAAAGAGATAAAGTATTATGCGGAGTCAAAGAAGCTTTATTAAAATGGAAAAGCAATCAACTAAGAAGAAGTGAAGGGGAGGAGTAAAATGAAGAAACTTTTTGAAAGAAGGATTGTACTGGCATTAGTTTTAGTCTTGGGGCTAGTGAGTTTGGCAGGTTGTAGCGGAGTAAATAATCAGGACAAGGCGAACGTAAATACAGATCCATTTGCAAAGTTACAGGACAGAGGATATGTAGTGATGGGCTTGGATGATACCTTCGCGCCAATGGGCTTCCGCGATGCTAATGATGAAATTGTTGGATTTGATGTGGATTTGGCGAAAGAGGTTTTTCAACGGATTGGCCTGGAAGTAAGATTCCAACCGATTGAATGGACGATGAAAGAATCAGAATTAAATAACGGCAATATCGACCTTATTTGGAACGGATATTCGATAACTGAGGAAAGAAAAGAAGTAGTGGCTTTTACCGAATCATATCTGGAAAACAGACAGATTGTTGTTACTTTGGCTGATTCATCACTCAGTACCAAAGCCGATTTAGCAGGGAAGAAAGTCGCCATTCAAAATCAGTCCAGTGCCGTTGACGCAGTTAATACCGAACCGGAATTAGTGGCCAGCTTTGACGGGGGAGAGCCCATCTTATTTGATACAAATAATGAGTGTTTTATGGATTTAGAGGCGAAAAGAGCCGACGCGGTAGTAGCTGATGAAGTATTGGCCAGGTATTATATTAAACAAAGAGGAGCCGAAAAGTATAAGGTGCTCGAAGAGTTCTTTGCGGAAGAAGAATACGGGATTGGGGTAAGGAAAGAAGACACGAAATTATTGGCAGAGATAAATAAGGCCATGAACAAAATGAGAGAAGACGGAACATACGACGAAATATATCAAAAATGGTTTGCAAACTAAAATTGTCAAATAACATATAGACTGTAGGTTGATTTTGATGACAGATTATCTATGGACACTATTGCCGGCAATGCTTTCGGGATTGGGTATTACCCTGAAGATTTTCTCTCTGACGCTGGTTTTCTCGATCCCTTTAGGGATATTGGTTGCCCTTGGTAGACTATCCAAGATAAAACCATTGGTGGCAGTAATTAAATTATATATTTGGGTTATGCGCGGAACCCCGCTCTTGTTGCAAATTATTTTTATCTATTTTGGCTTAGGATTACCTACAGTAGGGATCCAATTAGAGCGGTTTACTGCGGCCATGATTGCGTTTGTCTTAAATTATGCGGCTTATTTTGCCGAGATTTTTCGGGGCGGCATTGAATCTATTGATAAGGGGCAATATGAAGCAGCGAAGGTGTTGGGCTTTTCTCCGGTCAAGACTTTTACCAGAATTATTTTGCCGCAGATGTTCAAAATCGTCTTGCCTTCCGTGGCCAATGAGGTAATTACGTTAGTCAAGGATACTGCCTTAGTTTATGTTGTGGGCTTAGGAGAGCTGTTACGCGCTGGCAGAATAGCTTCTAATCGGGATGCTTCTTTAGTACCATTAGTAGTTGTTGGGGTGTTTTATTTGGCGTTAACGGCGATTTTAACGAAAGTATTCCAGAAGATCGAAAAAAGATACGCTTATTATCAATAGGGATAGGGGAAATCCTTGGGAGAGTATAAACAACGGCAACAGGGGGAGTAAGGCATGGTGCTCAAGGTTGAAGGGCTTTATAAAAGCTTTAAAGGGAAGCCGGTTTTAAAAAACATTAGTTTTTCTTTAGAGCAGGGTGAAATTCTGGCGATCATTGGACGTTCCGGGTCAGGAAAAACAACTTTGCTCAGATGTATCAATAATTTGCTTAAGTGTGACCGCGGGACGATCATGGTAGACGGGATGTATCTTTGCAAGGAGAATCCCGGAGCAAAGGAGCGCGAGTGGCGCAGTGTGTATGCGCAGGCTTCGGAAGTATTACAAATCAGAAAAAGGTTAGGGATGGTTTTTCAAAGCTTTAACCTTTTTCCGCATATGTCTGTACTGGAAAATGTTATTGAGGCACCGGTCAATGTATTTGGTGTCCCCCGGCAAGAGGCAGTGGAAAAGGCGGGACGGCTTTTAGCATTGCTGGAACTCGCAGATAAAGATTCCGCGTATCCCTTTGAATTATCCGGCGGACAAAAACAAAGGGTGGCGATCGCTAGGGCTTGTGCCTTAAACCCATTAGTAATGTGCCTTGATGAACCTACATCTGCTTTAGATCCGGAACTAAGGGAAGGAATTGCCCAGACGATTGAAAGCCTGGCTGCCGAAGGAATGGGTGTTTTATTAATAACTCATGATATGGTGTTTGCCAAAAGAGTGGCGCAACGCGTTATTTTTATGGAGGAAGGAGAAATTCTGGCGTCAGGCAGTAAACAGGAGTTTTTTGAAAACATGGAGAACGAACGAATCAAAAACTTTGTGGCAGGATAAGTAAAATCAAAAACAATTAAAAATAAAAATGCGAGCTCTTCATGGGCTCGCATTTTGTTATGGGGTTATTTGCCTTAAACCTAAAAAGTTTTCGCGATTTTGACTGTTCTAGTCAGTTCATCCCAATCGATTTGATAACCCAACTTGTTGAAGTCTCTAATTTTTATGTAGGTACGTTCATTAATGATCGTACCAGTCATATCAATTTTGCTGATGCCTCTCATTACATACGCTTTATTTTGAGTAGCATCCCAGTCTACTTTTTCGTCAAAGGTGGTGGCAATTTGTCTTAAGGGCAGGTAAGTATAGTTATCAATAATTTGCGCATCTAGTTGTTCTTGCTTTTCTCCGTTTCTATCTGTATAAGTACTGGTTTTTTGGTCCACAGAGATATTCATTGTTTTGGTGATTAGCTTTTGTAGTTCCGTAAAACTCATGACCTTGGCGGTAGGAACGGTAATGTCAAAGGAACTAATAGCAGTAATCGTACTTTGGCTGTTCATGGAGAAGCCGATTTTATCTCCGCTTTCTTCAAGATTCATTTCCATATCAGCATTAAGGTTATATGTGTCGGCTCCCTTTTCTTTAATGGTATATTTCATACTGAAGCCGTCAAAACCTTTTAATTGTTCCTGATTATTCTTAAGTTCAGTTTGCATAAGATCAATTTGCTGTAAAGAGGCTTCTTTGTTTAGTTCAAGAAGAGAACTGAACGATTGAATAGAGGCCTTCCCTTGCTCCTTTTGTGCAGAGGTAAGTCCCAGGGCAGCCAGGTCTTCATTTGTAAGCTTGTCGATGGACGCGGTGATGTATGTACTGAGAGCCTCCGAGTTTTCGAGAGAATACATTAAAAAGCCCGGCAATGTATTGATCAGCTGTGTCCCATTCATTGTGAGTGTGTAACCATTTGCATCTTTGGTAACGAGATTAGGCTGATAGTTTTCATATACAGTTGTAAGCCCCAGCATAAAGTTCTGCAGAACCCGATTGGCCCTGGTATCAACGAAGTTATTGTTGCGTAACATGTTCATCGAAATGTCATTTCCCGGGGTGTTTGCTGAGTTATTAAGATTAAGCATTTGCAGATATTCATCTTTGGTAAGGCTTAGATATTCGGTATCTCCAAATATTTCTTTATACTCTTCCCCTAGCTGCGGATTAAGGCTAGCGGCAAATTGAACCAGCTCATCAATTTTTAGATAGAGAACGTTGTCTTTGGAGAGAATTTTAATCAACTCTTGAGTTTTTCCCGTCGCTTTGTCTACATAAACAAAGCTGCAATCAAGCATGTTTTTTTCAACATCTTGTTTGGAAGTATATTGGATCGTAATTCCTTTTTGTAATAAATTAAAAACAAGCGCATCTGCATCAGATGCTGTGGATGTGACGGATGAAGGTAGATTGAAGCTGAAGGACATCTCACCGGAACCTTCCGCAGTGTTTAAGTTGTTTACCGCATTGATTAATTGTAAAAACTCTTTTTCTTCTTGACTACAGCCCATAGCCGCGACCAATGAAAAGCTGAAAACGAGAAGTAATAACAAGGTGCAAATTTTCTTAGACAAAATACATACCCCCTCTAATTAATTTTTAAACGTTCTACTCTATTTGGAAATACAAACCATATTTTATTATAGCACAGATTCATA
>CAZVLC010000132.1:0-4809 GCA_964627885.1 uncultured Peptococcaceae bacterium | reverse complement strand
CAATCCAAGGTAAAGGTAGGCTTTATTTACATAGGACCGGCGAGTGACGGGGGTTGGTCTGAATCTCATGATAAAGGGCGCCAATATCTCGTAGATAAATTAGGCGTAGAGACAGTTGTGAAAGAGTTAGTACCGGAAGGGCCGGACTGTGTAAAAGTAATTAATGACATGGTTGATCAGGGATGCAATGTAATCTTTGCAACAAGTTTTGGTTTTATGGATTATGTCGCGGAAGCAGCCAAAAATCATTCGGATGTAAAATTCATGCATTGCTCCGGTTATAAGATGGCGGACAATTTTGGGGTATATTTCGGGAGAATGTATCAACCGCGTTATCTCTCCGGGATTGTTGCCGGAATGAAAACAAAAACAAATAAAATCGGTTATGTTGCCGCTTTTGAAATTCCGGAAGTATTACGGGGGATTAATGCCTTTACGATGGGCGTCCGTTCGGTTAATCCGGAGGCAACGGTAACCGTTAAATGGACTCATACTTGGACAGATGCCCCCAGAGCGAAGGAGGCCGCAAAAGCTTTATTGAACGAAGGCTGTGATGTGCTAGCCCAACATCAAGACGCACCGGGGCCGCAGGTGGCAGCCGAAGAAAGCAACGTTTGGTCGGTTGGGTATAATTTGGACATGACTCCGATTGCCCCCAAGGCGCATATGACTTCTCCGGTTTGGAATTGGGGGCCATACTATGTGGAACAGGTTCAAGCAGTAATAGACGGAACATGGAAAGCAGAAAACTATTGGGGTGGAATGGAAGACCCGATTGTCAGTCTTTCACCGCTAACCGAGAATGCCCCAGAAGGTGCTCGAGAAGCGGTGGAAGAAGCGAAAGCGAAGATTCTATCTGGCGAGAATAAGATTTGGACCGGCCCGATCAAAGATAACACCGGAACGGTAAGGGTTCCGGAAGGGGTTACTTTAACTGATGAACAGTTAACCAGTACTGATTTTAATTGGTTAGTAGAAGGAGTAATCGGTAAAGTTGAGAGCTAGAAAATGGCTTAAATATCAACGACAGTGAGGAAGAGTCAATGAATTTAATTTCGATGGAGGGAATCACTAAGACCTTCGGTCAGGTTGTTGCGAATAGAAATGTCAACTTTGAAGTGAATTCCGGTGAAATTCATGCTTTATTAGGCGAAAACGGAGCCGGGAAAAGTACGCTTGTGAACATGCTGTCAGGGATCTATACCCCTGACAGCGGTTCTATTTTTATTCGCGGTAAAGCAGTGAAAATCAGCTCACCCCGAACTGCGATTACGGTCGGGATCGGGATGATTCACCAGCATTTTAAATTAGTTGAGGTCATGACGGCTAAGGAGAATATCTTGCTGGGGCAAAAAGGTAATTTCTTTGTGAACGACGATAAATTAGCCCAGAGAATTACCCAGTTTTCCAAGCGCTTTCAACTGGAGATTAATCCCAATAAAAAGGTTTATGATATGTCCGTAGGAGAGAAACAAACTTTGGAAATTCTGAAGGTGCTTTACCGGGGTGCCCAAATATTGATTCTCGATGAACCTACAGCTGTACTTACTCCTCAGGAAACAAAGAAACTGTTTCGCATTATGCGGAAGATGAAGGAAGAGGGTTGCGCCGTTATTTTTATTACCCATAAAATGAATGAGGTAATGGCGGTTTCTGACCGCATTACGGTATTACGTAAAGGCGAGACAGTCAAAACGGTTAATACGGCAAATACTTCGACACAAGAATTAGCAGAACTGATGGTTGGTCATCCGGTAGATTTGATGATCACAAGAGAAGCGAGCACTCGCGGACCGGTCTTATTGAGGATAAAGCATTTGACCGTAGGGAATGAAGAACGGTTGGATGTTTTGAAAAAAATTAACTTTAATCTCCATGCCGGAGAGATACTCGGCGTAGCGGGGGTGGCCGGTAGCGGACAAAAGGAACTCTGTGAAGCGATTGCCGGATTGCAACCGGTTAAACAAGGCGAAATTTTCTTCAAAGAAGAGAATATCGTTGGTTTAAGCCCTCGTCAAATTATTATGCGAGGAATCAGTATGAGCTTTATCCCGGAAGACAGATTGGGGATGGGGCTAGTTGCTTCCATGGATATTGTTGATAATATGATTCTGAAAGATTATCAGAACCAGAAGGGATTGTTCATAAACCGCCAGCCTGCTGAGCTTAAGGCGAAAGAGGTGGTAAAAAAGCTAGGGATAAGTACGCCTGGAATTCATTATCCCATAAAAGCGTTATCCGGAGGAAATATTCAGAAGGTCTTAGTTGGCCGTGAGCTGGAGTCGAAACCAGACTTACTGATTACTGCCTATCCTGTGCGTGGGTTAGACATTAATGTAAGTTATAAAATATATGAGCTGATGAATGAGGAGAAGAAAAAAGGAGTAGCAATCTTATTTATCGGCGAAGACTTAGATGTTTTACTGGAATTATGCGATCGGATTATGGTCCTTTATGCGGGAGAAATTAGCGGGATTGTTGCAGCAGACCAGACATCTAAAGAAGAGTTGGGGTTGTTGATGACCGGAGGAAAAATGAAAATGGAGGAAGCCGAACTTGCTTAGAATAGTGAAAAAGGCCGAAATGTCAAAATCAAAAAGTGCGGGGATTCGCATTTTAGCTGTTGTTCTTGCTTTGCTGACGGCTGCTTTGCTGATTTTCACCATGAGGCTTAATCCGTTAGAGGTCTACGGTGGAATGCTTAAAGGAGCTTTTGGTTCGGCGTATCGCATCCGTGAGGTAGTGATTGAAGCAACGTCTCTAATTATTACTTCTTTAGGGATTGCCATTGCTTTTAAGATGCAATTCTGGAACATAGGTGGGGAGGGGCAAATTTTGATGGGCGCTTTTGCCGCCAGCTATTTTGCTTTGGCTTTTCCCGAGATACCTCGTTTTTTCCTTTTGTTAATGATGATAATAGCCGCCATGATCGGAGGAGGTCTATGGGCTTTAATCCCCGCTTTCTTTCGCGCTCAGTGGAGAACTAATGAAACAATCATCACCCTAATGATGAACTATATCGCCCTTAAATGGGTGATGTATTTGCAGTTTGGGCCTTGGAAAGATCCGATGGCGATGGGGTTCCCTAAAATCCGTAATTTCACCACAAACGCAATTCTTCCCGAAGTTTTTGGAATCCATATTGGGTGGATTTTTGCCTTATTGCTTGTCTTCCTGGTCGCTGTTTTTTTGAACCATTCGAAAAAAGGTTACGAGATTACCGTATTAGGCGAAAGCGAAAATACGGCTTTATATGCCGGGATTAACGTGAAAAAGACCATTTTGACGGCGATTTTCTTTAGTGGTGCGTTATGCGGTCTTACGGGGATGATTCAGGCTTCGGCGCTTAATAATACGCTTTCGATTGAAGTATCTGAAGGGATTGGATTTACGGCCATCATTACTACTTGGCTGGCCGCTTTGAAACCTTCCGTGATCTTGCTTGTTTCGGTCTTGTTTGCGGCATTAGTACAAGGGGCTTCTTATATTCAAACGGCTTTTGCCATACCTCAGGCAGCCGCTGAGCTTCTGCAAGGGATGATTTTATTTTTTGTTCTCGGGAGTGAGTTTTTCATTCGTTATAAGTTTGTTTCAGATACACCTTTACAAGCAGGGAAAGTTGAGGAGGAAATGAACAAATGACTACAGCTACAGCGATCACCTTATTTCTTCAAGCAGCAATTGTTTCAGGTACGCCTTTACTTTTTGCGACTTTGGGCGAAATCATTGCGGAGAAAGCCGGTAATATGAATTTAGGTGTTGAAGGTATGATGCTGATGGGAGCGGTCAGTGGCTTTGCAATCGGTTTAATGACGAAAAGTGCCGGACTCGCTCTACTGGCGGCAATTCTGGTTGGCGCGCTGGGGGCTTTGATTTATGCTGTTTTAACGGTTACGCTCAGGGCAAACCAGGTCGTCACCGGTTTAACCTTAACGATTTTTGGAACCGGTTTTTCGGGTTTTTTAGGACAGAGAATGGTGGGGGAAGTTGTTCCGGAAGCGATTAAAGTAATCTTTAAACCGCTAACGATTCCTATTTTAGGAGATATCCCTTATCTTGGCCGCATTTTTTTTCAGCAGGATCCCTTTGTTTATTTAGGGTATCTTGCGGCAATAGTGACGGGTATTTACTTTTATAAAACCCGTTTGGGTCTAAATATGCGTGCGGTTGGAGAAAATTCGGCGGCTGCTGATGCCGCAAGTATTAATGTTTCGCTCTATAAATACATTAATATTTTAATCGGTGGGGCCCTTTGCGGTTTAGGAGGAGCTTATCTCTCGCTTGTTTATATTCCCGCCTGGCAGGAAAACGTGACAGCCGGACGTGGCTGGATTGCTGTAGCCTTGGTTATCTTTGCGACTTGGAATCCCTATCGGGCTTTAATTGGAGCTTATTTATTCGGTGGTTTGGATATTATCGGTTTTCGCATTCAAGGTACCGGCGTGCCGATATCCCAGTATTTTATTGATATGCTGCCTTATTTGGTGACGATTATCGTCTTAGTTGTGGTTTCTTTCCGTAAATCCAAGGAAAATTCTTCGCCGAAGGGGTTGGGAGTACCTTATTTTCGTGAAGAAAGGTAAAGAGCCGGAAATTATTCTTGACATGTAACTAATTTCCAGGTAAAATATTTCATATTAGACTAAATTAGCTGAAGATTATATACATATAAACACAATTCACAATTGCCTAATTTGCTATTATAATATTTCTGCTGCTAAACTTAGTTTCTAATTTAAAAGATTTAATTCGTCAGAAGGGTGGTTGGGTGTAACGGTGAAAATTTTTGGGGAAAAAAGAGCCGTGATT
>CAZVLC010000131.1:0-4813 GCA_964627885.1 uncultured Peptococcaceae bacterium | reverse complement strand
GTGGACAGTACAATTGTGATTACTGCTTTAAAAAGTCTGGGCATCGGCGGGAAAGAAACCACAACGATTACGCGCAAAGTATTTTTACTTTCACGTGAGGAGTTAAACGGGGAGAATTCAAGGACAAGCCTGAAAGAGGGCGAACCTTTGGTCTACTTCAAGGAAATGTCAGACCGCGTTGCGTATTACATAGAGGGGAAGGCGGGAACATGGTGGCTTCGCACCGCAAATACAGCTGATAGGGATGTTGTCAATGGTGTTGTTACCGATGGTGCAATTGGACTTGGCGGGCTTCGGGGATTAGATGGACCGTACTTAAACGGAGTTCGTCCGGCCTTCTGCCTTAGCCGGGATACAAAAGTAATGAAAAACAACGACGGATTATTTGTATTAATGCAAGATTAAACCACGCTGTATATCTATTTTGAAAACGATATTCACCAGTAAGGAGGTTTTTTAATGTTCAAACAGCTAAGAAAGATAGCTAAATCTACCATTAGCGTCTTGTTAATTCTTTCGTTGCTCCTGACGCTAACGCCAATTGCCAACGCAAGTAATTTGGTGATTGATGATGAGACCCTAGTTTCATGGGATTCTTATGTTCAAGATTATGCCGGGGAAATTGCGGCAACACAAGCCGATTTGCCATCTGAACCACAAACCGTAGATATGACACTTACTGATGCAATTATGCCTGTTTCCGAACAACCCGCGCTCAGAGCATCAGGAATACAGAGCACGTCAGCTGATACCAAGCGCTATTCAGTTCTTGTATTGGATACGTCAGGAAGCATGAGAGGCACACCGCTTACACGAACAAAGCAGGCTGCTGTAAAGTTTTGTGAGCAGGTCTTAGCGGCGGAGGGGGATAATTATGTTGCCGTAGTTTCATTTAATACCTCGGCAACGACCGTCTGCAATTTTAGCAATGATTTGAATGCTCTGACCAACTCAATAAACGCACTTTATTATACAGGAAGCACCAGCCAGCATGCGGGTCTTGTCCTTGCCGATTCATTGCTCGATAACGTTAGCGCATCAGGTGCGATTAAGAACATCGTGTTAATGTCGGATGGGCTGCCCGAGACAGGTGCATATTCATATAATGGGCCTTATACATATACAGATTATTCATATGGATATTATTATGCAAATGCTGCGTACGAAAAAGCAAATGAGCTCAAAACGAGATATTCCATATATTCCTTGGGATTCTTTCACAGCTTGAGTGGGAGTTATCTGTCTTTCGGTCGCCGCTTTATGGAAGACTTGCAAAATGCGGGATATTATGAGGTTATTAATCCTGACGATTTGGATTTTGAATTTGGCAAAATTGCTGATGACATTTTGAAGAAGTCGGGCGTATTTAAATATGCGGGACAGATTGTCCAGCCTTGACGGCAGAAGAAATACAGAGTCACTATCAGGGCATACCCGAACCGGCGGCACCCTCAGTTCTTGAAGCAGCCACCACAACGGACGGCACCAAAATATTAGTAACTTTTGATCAAGAGATGGCTGATTTACCGGCGGCTCCGGCAGGCTTTAGTGTGACGGTAGATGGAGAAGATAATCCTGTAGAAGCGGTGGCACCGAATACGAATAACGCTATTGCCGAATTAACATTGTCTAATACTATCTATGCTGATGCCGTAAATATTCAGCTGGTTTATACCGGCGATACGGTGCAAGCGGTCGGTGGGGGAATATTGGCTGATTTTGCTGGTAAGGTTCTCAATAACAGTACTGTAATTGAGACAGTGCAACCCCCGTCATCGCTGGTAGGCCGGTGGACATTTGAGGAAGGGGCAGGAGATGCGGCAACGGACACAAGCGGGAATAATCTTAATGGGGTGATAAACGGGGCTACTTGGGTAGACGGTAAGGTGGGCAAAGCCTTAAAATTTGACGGAGTAAATGATTATGTGGAAATACCGCATGATGCTCTAATCGCCCTATCCGAATAATGATTATTCAATGACCCGGGAAACAAACAATCGGGTAAAAGTATCTATGAAAATTGCGGGGGTGGTGCAATCGGCGTATTCCCCGGCCAATGCGGCACCGGCAGGCCAATGGACCCACGTTGTGGGAACATATGACGGTTCCAAAATGAAACTATATATTAACGGAGCCCGATTATAGAGATAATTGTCTAAATATACCTTATATAAAGATAAATGCTAATTATAATTGGAAAGGAGGCTTAGGATATCAATTCTATAACAAAAATCCATTCGTTATTGGAGGTGAGCCGCAAATGACACGGCATATTAATCTTACCAGCATTATTTTACTGATAATAGGAATTACTTTAGTGTTTTCGGGGTGTGGATTAGTGCGAAAAATTAATAAACCGGAAGAAATCAGAGATATTGCTTATGACGTCAATAAGAATCATGGCTACACGGTCTATCTCGAAGAAAACGCCAAATTTGTCCCTTATCTTGTCTTAACGGATGATTATAACGGCAATGTACTGCTTTTGCGAAAACATATCCTGAATGAGGTAATGATTTTCAATCCAAACCGTGGTTATAACGGGTATTATGAAAATTGCGTTATTGATAAATTCCTCAATGAAGAATTTATGAACAGTTTTACGCCCGAGATGCAAAAGCAAATAATTGACAGCGAAATAGTAATTACTGCCAAGTCAAGCTTGGGTAGTTGTGGAAAGGATACAACAGACATTAATCGAAAAATCTTTTTATTATCATGCACGGAACTGGGTTTGCGGGAACATGCAGGTGCTGCTGTGGAAGGGAAAGTTCTGAAGTATTTTCCTAATTCTACGTCGCGGATTGCCTATTTGGAAACAGGGGTAGCGGCCGGTTGGTGGTTAAGAACCTCATGCACTGAGTATGACACTACCGTTTGGTCAGTAAGTTTTGATGCAACAACGGGGAGCGTCGGTCTTGATTACACTAATGGAGCAAGACCGGCGTTTTGCATTGACGGGAAAACATTGATTAAGACAAGTGATGACGTAATTAAAGGGGGGAAACAGTTTATATTTTTAAGTGAAAAATATAAATCCGGTGACTTCACGGCCATCCTAAATTAGGAAAGGAGACTTGGGATATAAACTAAAGAATCACAATAGGGAGGAAGGAGGGGGATAGTTGCATAAAAGAAATTTATTCGTTGTACAAAACTATTACCAGATTTGATTTTGTTTACGAGGTGAAGACGAATGACAGAAAATACCAATCTAAAAGGGAAGAGAAGAAAAAAAATAATTAAATACGTGGCTATTGTGTTCGGTGTTGCTTTAATTACGGTGGCTTTTCTTTGGAGTATCCATATTATAGACCCTTATGACATATTATATCAAACAGATAGTATGGAAATAAAGCGTTATAAGTATGTACTTAATTTTATTAAAGAGAAAAGTTGGGAATACGAAATTACGATTAATAAGGGCTCAAAGGATGAGTTTATTGATGATTTAGATTATGCAATAAAAACATTTAGTGGACCTTATGGATTTTTTTATGATCAAATGTGTAACTTTTTTGAAAGGAACTATAACTTTGCCGAGTATTCCAACCATAAAATAGGATGGGAAAACAGGGAGATGTTAATAGAGAATATTGATGCAAAGACTGTAAAAATTTGTGTTTCATTTTGGATAGGAGTTTAAAATAATAAAGTATGGTATGTGAATAGCATTTATAGAAGAACACATAATTTTACGGAGAGGGTATAGGTAAGGCTGAAAATTGATGTTTCATTTGTAGTGGTAAAAATTATAAAATTTATGGGAGGGTTAAAATGTTCAGAAGAGTGGTTAATATTTTATTGGCAATTACTTTTTTAATATGTTGTATAGGTGTTAATGTGTATGCGGTTGCAGAGGATACAGTTATAAAGGGAAAGCTTGTTTATAAACTGAAGGATAATTCCCTTTTTAAATCGGAATATAAATTATCGAATTTCTCTTTATCCTTGCACTATTTTGTAAACGAACAGGAAATTACCGTTTCCTTAACAACCGATAATAATGGAAATTTTACTTATGCTGTACCAGAAGGGAATGTAAGCAAGGCATTCTTCGTGGTCAAAGCTGAAAATGAGGCATGTTATGTAATTCCAAATACTGTGCATAATAGTATACCTAACATGAAAGATACCTATGAATTTAAATCTGAAGAAAAAAAGCACACAAAAGGTAGTATAGAATTTGGAAAAGTGGCTGTAACACCAGGAGGAGCTTTTAATATTGCACAAACAATCAAAAAAGGATACAATTTTTGGATTATCAGGAGTTATGCAACTCCGGAAAAGGTTCCGATTAAATGGACTTCAATTGCCGGTAATGAAGTCTCCCATATGGAAGCTGATGCTTCATTTATCACAATTAATGGAGGAATAGACCGCGATGAGACAGATGAGTCTGTTATCTTGCATGAGTATGGGCATTATTTGATGAGAAGCAATGCAACTGGTTATATGTTAGGTGGTCCACATTCTATAGGTAAATTATACGATGCTCGCCTGACTTACAGTGAGGGTTGGGCTACATATTTTGGCCAGTCCGTTTTGAATGATCCAGTTTCTGAAGATTCGTGGGGGGTTCTTAAGCCGTCATACAGTATAGAATCGCCCGGCGGTTGGTGTGGGAAAAAATCGATAGGAAATGAAATATATAACTCTGCGGCTATGTGGGATGTTAAGGATGAGAAAGGCAGTTTCCTACATGAAAATTGGGATCAATTAGAGGAATCATTTAAATCTACCGCTGATGCTATGCTTGATTCTGTACATTCCTCAAGTATAGACAGTAATAGAATTATGAAGGCTACCATCA
>CAZVLC010000130.1:0-4844 GCA_964627885.1 uncultured Peptococcaceae bacterium | reverse complement strand
GAAACGAACCACCCAGAATACAAATCATTGCTATATCAGCTTCTAAGGTTTTTAACTGACAAAAAATTGTCCGAAGACGGCAAAGGCATATCCAGGCCCATCAGCTTCCCGCTGGAAGACTTTGGTGAAGTCTTGCAGTATGCTAATCCGCAGGACAAGGCTCATGAACTACTGAAATCCGAACTGCAAGGCCTAGAAGAGGAGGAGGACCAGAATGGCCGACCATTGCTTAGGATAATGAACCCAGACATACTGGAAAACTTTTTGGAAAGATTCAATAGCAATAAGGAAAGCATAACGCTCAAATACACCAGAGAGAATCTGGAAAGGTATAAAAAGCAACTGCTTGCTGGCGATAGACAATCAAGCGAAAAGGGCAAGCTATACTTTGACGAAGTCAGCCATAAATTCAGATACAACGGCAAGGAAATGCTGGTCAAGGAGGGTAGAGAAAACAACATCAGGCTTAATCTTTGTTTGCTGTTATTCGGCTACCAGAACATGCAAATAAAACGAAACCGCTGTTCTATCCGCGAGTACGCCGAAAAAAATGGTAACTGGTCACACTATAATGATTATTCCCCTGGCGAAGACGTTGAGTTGGATTTTTTGACAATACTGCTACTGGGGATGGATGAGCGAATAGAAGACCCGCGCGAACTGGATGACAAACCCGTTAAAGATGCCATTGCTGGCCTGAATGAAAGAGCGGAAGCCAAGTTTAAAACCGAGATTTTAAAACTGCAAAACCGTGCAGTACGAGTCCTGCACCAATAGCACCTAAAAGCACTTCACTCACAAACAGCCTAAAAGGCTGTTTTTTTGTGCCTAAATTAGCAAAACATAAATGAGTCACTGTTTACTCGAACCAGCATAGGTCGCGTCTGCTAATCTGGAGAACATAAGAATAAACAAATGATAGACACAATCAAAATCAAAATATCCAGCTTCGGATACCAGGTTACCAACTATTCCATGTTTGGCACGACAGAGCGCGCAATGGATAGTAACCCCTTATCTTTCTTTAAATACAAGAATAAGTTATCCAAGAAAGAAACGGGCGACAGATATTACCCCGATGTTACAATCCTGAAGCAAGGTTTTGACTATAACCTAATCGTGGAGTTTTCTGCTCCCACCATTGTGTTCGGTCACAGCTTTAACGAGCTAACCGATGAGGACCTTGGGCTTTTACTGGAAACCTTGTCGGGCAAACTGGCTGAAATGGGGGTTTGCGTAAACCCCTCAAACCTGGCCAGAGCTGATGTTATTGCTCTCCATGTGGCTAAAAACATAGTCCTTGAGAAGCCCAGAGCACAGGAAATAATCAGAGACCTGAGCCGATTGGCAAAGCCAGCGGGTATGGACGCAAGCCGCGTCAGATTTGCCAACGGAGGCGAATCCTTGTTTTTCCATGCTGGCACACATGAGTTCGTTTTGTATGACAAGGAATCGGATTTGAAAAAGTTCAAAAACCGCTCAATCGATAGGTTTAAACCAGCCGTCAATATACCGCCTATGAATATATTGCGTATAGAGGCGCGTTTGCTGGATAGAGTCAAGCTGAATGCGGTAATGAAGAAAATCGGCCGCAATCAAAACCCCAAATTTAAAAACGTCTTTAAGCGGGAGAGTTGCAGACTGATACTGCTATCTTATTGGCGAACCCTTATAGCCAGCCAGGGCCAACCTATTACCCCAGATTCATCTTTAAAACTGCTTGGCAACATCATTAGGGTAATGCGATGCAAACCGCAAAAGGCGATAAATTATCTCGGTCTATTGAATTTGATGGCAGATAATAACGGTGTTAACGGCTTACGAAGCCTAATACAAGAGAGATACCCAGGGGTTAAATGGCGCACGATTGGAAGCCACATCAACAAACTGAACAAATCCACACTGTGTTTTTGTCCTGACTATATGGCTGAGGTTGAAAAACAGATAATAGAGTGTGAGCCAGTGCGGGTGTAGGGGCTTGGCTATTACTACTGAAAGAAGCACAAAAAACGGGCACCTTAATACCGCCAATAATAACGGCTAGTTAAAAATAAGCGCCTTTACTAAAGGTAATCAGCTTTTTTAAACCCTGAAGTATTACTACCGACAAAGGGCACAAAAAAGCGATGTAATGACTTATCTGCAGTCACCAGGGCATCTACTGCCCTGTGGAGTGCATATAAATTAAAAGAATGGAATTATCAGAAGCAAAACAAATACTTGGAAGCGATGCCGACGAGCTGACCGACCAGGAAATATCGGACCTTTGCAGCGTACTTGAGGGTATTGCCAGTATTGCTATGGACAAATGGATTAGAATAAAAAAAGAAGAGGCTGGAGGCAAAAGGATTGATTTATAGCCAAAATATGCTAACATAATAATGAACCCAACATACAACTACACAGCGATTTATTTTAGTCAATGCGACTCCTTGTCGTTTTGATATACGGGAGCAGTACCGCTTCAACAACTCTTCGTGAGGATGTTGGGTTCGAGCAGGTCACTGCTCCCTTTATTTTAAGAAAAACGTATGTCTAAACAAACATGTATAATCTACTGCAGAGTATCTACTCCGACCCAGGCCCAGCAAGGCGAGAGCCTTGATGCACAAGAGAGCATATGCCGCAATATTGCCGAGGCCAGAGACTGGAAGATTGTCAAAGTCTATAAAGAACCGTTCTCTGGCAGAAAAGACTATCGGCCAATATTCGATGGCGAAGTTATGGAGTTTATCAAGCGCAACTCTGGCAAGGTTGATTTTTTACTATTCAGAGAAATCGGCCGCTTTACCAGGGCAGGCGCTGGCACGTATGAACAATTTAAAAAAGAGCTCAAAAAGCACAAAGTTGAACTGGTAGATAGTATGGGAATGATACAGCCCCAGAGGAACGCCCTGGAGCATTTGGATATGGAATATGACTGGAGCGTATCATCCCCCAGCGACACCGCCGAGGTACTGATGGCTGAAACAAATAAGCAGGAAGTAAGAAACATCCTCATCAGAACAATCGGGCGCGAAATAGAGCTGGTCCGCGACGGTTATCACATTGGACACATTCCCGATGGTTTTATGGTAAAAAAAATGCGGTTCGGAGGCAAGAAAAAAAGCATTCTCGTTCCCCACCCTGAAAGAGCCAAGTATTGGATTAAGGCTTTTGAAATGCGGGCCAGCGGACAATATAGCGACCAGCAAATTGCGGACGAAATAAATGCCATGGGATACAAGAGCATCGAAAGAATAAAATGGAACAAAGTCCAGGACAAACCTATCGGTAAGCGTGGCGGGCTGCCTTTTAGCGTCAAACAACTCCAGGCGGCCATACAAAGACCTACCTACTGCGGCATAATAGTCCATAAAATGGCGAAGCTACGCCCAATCAAGGCCCAATATAGTGGTCTGGTTAGCATCGACACTTTCAACAAGGCGAACCGCGGGAAAATCTATATCAAGGAAGTGGCTGATAATGACTACCAAATCTTCTACGACTATCAGCCGCACAAAATCCGCTTAAAAAGAAGCAAGAACAATCCCCTCTTCCCCTACAAATTCATTCTTTGCCCGATTTGTAAAAAACCGTTTCTCGGAAGTTCGCCAAGCGGAAAAACCAAAAGAGGTTTTCCGACTTATCATTGTGCGCGCGGACATAAATACTATGGCGTGAACAAAAACGAGTTTGAACAAAACATCGACAAGTTTATCTATGGCATAAAATTCCGCCCCAAGTACCTGGCCTTACTGGAGCGGGAGCTCATCCTTGAATACCGCAAAAAGCAAAAAGAAATCACTGAGTTCTCCGCCCAAGTAAGTGGTAATATCTCGCACTTAAAGACCGAGCAGGCACAAGCCCTGGACGCATTGCTAACCACCAGCAGTGACACAGCTAAAAAAATGTTGGAAGAGAAGATTGAAAAGATTGAAGACCTGATAAAGAACGCCAAAGAGAAAAGGACTAAAATCGAGGTAACGGAGGATGATATCAGGGCATTCATAGAATACACAAAAAACTTAATGGAACACCCAGGGAAAATGCTTGAAGATAGCGAAAATTTAAACGAAAAACGAGCTCTTTTCGAGTTCGTTTTCAAGGTGATGCCGACCTATGAGGAAATCCTTAATGGAACCCCACAATTATCGCTAGCATTTGAGATAACTTCGGATTTGAAAATGCTCAAATCCTTACAAGCACGGGATGTAGGAATCGAACCCACGCCAGAGCTTTTGGAGAGCCCTGTACTACCATTATACTAATCCCGCTTATTTAATTAAAAATTAAGAACTAAAAATTATTGATCTTCTCCAAAATATCCGGCGTTTTCTCCAATATATATTGGAAGCGTTCTTTGGATTCGCCGGTCATTTCGTTGAACAAAGGCGTGCCGCCGGTGTAGAAGGTGTCCATGGGATCGCCGTAGCGATTGAGATTATTTTCATTAAGCCATTTTTCAATTTTTTCTTTCTGCTCCTTGGTCAGATTCTTATAATCAAGCGGCGCGGTTTCAGCTTTTTGGCCATTACCGATCGGGTTCTCGGTTGAGCTATCATTAAAAAAAATCTCCCCGGCTTTCTGATCCAGCCACTCTAAACGCGCACAGCCGGAAAGGCTTAACAATAGAAACGTTGAGAATATAATAATTTTTGCTCGTGAGAAGTGCATAATTTTTAAGCTTAACTACACGTATATCATGCAACATGCAACAAAATATTTTGCTACGTTTTATTTGCCACTCGTTTCGTGCACAAACCCTTTTGGACGAATAGTACTATACGCTAAAATTCAAATCTGAAATCACAAATCTGAAATCGTAAATTACTTGGTCTCCTTATGCACTGTATGCTTTTTGC
>CAZVLC010000129.1:0-4849 GCA_964627885.1 uncultured Peptococcaceae bacterium | reverse complement strand
GGCTTTGGTGGTGGGACCGTTAGCCAAGGGGCCAAACGCCGAGCCGATCAGAAAGGGGCTTGAACTAGCGGGGGCAGAGCTGTTGCTTGATTGGAGCTTGGAGGAAGTATGTGCGCTGGTGGAGCAGCAGGTGATGGCGAACAGCGTTACTTACCTGGAGACGGGTGAATTTTTTTCTGTTGATACAGTTGTAATTATGGGGCAAGACAAGCATGATCAGGAGTTAATTGCTAAAATTAAAGATTGTAAAATTCCTGTTCATGCTTATCTTAACGAACAAAATAATCTTCTTGCCGGTGAGATTCCTGGTTTAGTATCTTTAATTTTCCAGATAGCGGGGCAACAATAACTATTGAAGCTTGTGACTGAAAAGAGGAGGGAAAGTAGGTGATGGTAAAGCAGAATATCGCGCCGGCTCAAATATTTGTCAGCGTGCTGATTCCTGCATATAATGAAAGCGCACGGCTGGCGACAACCATCAACTCTTTATGGTCCATGAGCGAATCGATCGGTCAATCACGTGGTGAAACAACGGATTTGTCCACAGAAAAATTGCCTGGAATAGTGGGCGAAATAGTGGTTGTAGATGACGGTTCGACCGATCAAACGGCAAGAGTGGCCGCTGATGCCGGCGCGATGGTCATTCGCCTGGCGCACAATCTAGGGAAAGGAAGAGCTTTAACGGCTGGCTTGGCTGTTCTACGCGGCGAGATTGTCTTGTTAGTGGACGCTGATTTACAAGCAAGTGCAGGTTATGCTTTAAAACTAATAGAGCCGATTATGCATGGACAAACAGATTTAGCCGTAGCTGTATTCGCACGGGGCAAAGCCGGGAAAGGTTTAGGACTTGCCCGGAGAATGGCGCAGTTTGGGATAAAACACCTGACCGGAGTGGAGGTTAAGGCGCCACTTTCCGGACAACGGGCCGCCCACAAGCATGTTTTAGAGAGCCTTCTCCCTTTTTCCGACGGTTTTGGCATAGAGGTAGGCATGTATATTGATGCTTTACGCCAAGGATATCGAGTACTGGAGATACCATTGGCATTAGCCCACTGCCCCCCTGGGAAAGATTTGGCCGGTTTTTTACATCGGGGAAAGCAATTTTATCAGATCTGCCGAACCCTGAAGTCAAAAGCGAGGGGAGGTTTTAAAAATTGTATTAATTGATTTGGTTGTTTTACTGCTTTCTTTTCTGCTGGCCTGGCGATTAATACCCTATCTTTTAGTGCTGATGGTCAATAGCGAGATGGTGAAAAGAAATTGGCAAGGTAAAGCAATTCCGGCTGTTGCCGGGATTATCTTTCCGCTTATCCTTAGTATTACCTTGTTTCCTTATCTTTGGAGCGAAGAGAGAAGCGTGTTTTTAGTTTACCTCTTGGCGGTATTTGGGGCTGCTTTAGTGGGATTGTTTGATGATGTATTAGGAGGTAGTAAGCCGCGCGGTTTATTAAATCATTTTCGCTATTTTTTTTTAGAGAATAAAGTAAGTACCGGATTAGTTAAAGCGATAGTAATCGGGATTATCTCGATCTGGGTTGTTTCCATGATCGGCGGGCGTTGGTTTGAATATTTGGGAAATGCACTTTTGCTGGTATTAACGGTAAACTTTATCAATCTGTTAGATTTAAGGCCAGGGCGGGCGTTAAAAGGGGTGCTTTTCCTTTTTTTGCTGCCGTTGCTCTTCCAGGTACCCGGTCAAGGGTTGCTGTTTTCTTCCTTGGGAATCATGCTCGCCTATGCTCCTTATGATTTACAGGGTAAAGTAATGTTAGGTGACACCGGAGCCAATGTGCTTGGAATGATCAGTGGTTTTTTATTATTGGCTACACCATTGTGGGTAAAAATGATCTTGCTTGTTTTCATGTTTAGTCTTCATGTGGTGACCGAAAAGTATTCATTAACTGTAATAATCGAAAAAAATCCGTTTTTAAAAAAAATTGATGAGTGGGGCCAGGATAGTAATCTTAAAACAGGGGTAAAAAGATGATTAACAGGTCGATGGGCGTTGTCGCCGAAGTACATGAAATCAGCCAGGATTTATGTGTGTTGCAGGTAGTGGTTGATGGAATAGCTTGTAAAGCGTATGCCTTTCCTAGGGAATGCGGCGAGCTTACGGTAGGAGATGTGGTTATTTTGAATACCACCGCGGTAGATTTAGGCTTAGGCAGCGGCGGATATCATTTTGTGATGGGGCGTTGTTCCACCATACCGGAGAAAAGGGCAAAACAGGATTACCCTGGACACATCATGAAACTGCGCTATACACCTTTTCAGTTAAAAGTTTGGGCAATTGAAGAGGAGGATAGCCCGGGGCATGAGGTGCTAAAAAGGGCCGAAAGCTTAGAGGAGATACCGGTGATTGCGGGATCTTTACATAGTATGCTGGTTCCTTGCCTGTGTGGGTTAAAAGCAGTGCGAGATGATTTAAAGATTGCCTATGTGATGACCGACGGGGGTGCTTTACCGCTTTATTTAAGCGAGGCAGTTCGCAATCTCCAAATAAAACAATTGCTTTGTGGTACAATAACGGTAGGACACGCTTATGGCGGCGATCTGGAGGCGGTAAATCTTTATAGTGGGTTATTGGCAGCCAAAGAGGTTTTACGGGCTCAGGTGATTATTGTCATAATGGGGCCCGGGGTAGTGGGAACTAATACGAAGTGGGGAACAACAGCCTTAGAATTGGGGCAGATAATCAATGCCGTGCACGTTTTAGGAGGCAAGTCCTACACGATTCCGCGTTTGAGTTATGCGGAGCAAAGAGAGCGTCATTACGGACTAAGTCATCATACGATTACGGCCATAAACCAAGTATCCTTAGCGAAGACGCGGCTTGTTCTACCTGAATTAAGTAAAACAAAAAAAGAATACCTCCTGAAACAATTGCAAATCCTCCATCCGGAGAAATGTCAGTTGGTTTGGGGGCAAGGACAGCGAGGTATTCAGTTTGCCCGAGAAATGGGGTTTGTACTATCTTCGATGGGGAGAAAGTACGAGGATGACCCGGCTTTTTTTCTGGCCGCTTCTGCCGTAGGCGAAGTTACTGCTCAGGAGCTTTTGCTGTAGGGTAAAGCTTCTCTAAAAGGTCTCTGACATAAAAACAGCCTTTGTTTAGAGTATACAGTTGCCGGAGAATTTGCCGAGGCTTACCGGATAGCCAGAAGCTTTGAGGAGTAATAATCATAGTAAAAACTCCTTTGCTAGTATATTAATTAATTGCTTAATCTAAGTTAGTATATGTCTTGGCACTGGAAATATGATGAGGAGGAACAAAAATGGAGGAAAAGTTCAACAAAAGGTTAGTTGAGGAAAAAGGAAGGTTTCTGCATTATTGTGTAGATGAAGTAACTTTATCTAACGGGCATATTTCGACTAGAGAAATGGTCACTCATCCCGGAGCGGTAGCCATTGTGGCGGTTACTTCCGAAAAAGAGGTAATTTTAGTTAAACAGTATCGTTACCCGGTGAAAGAAGTACTTTATGAAATTCCCGCCGGAAAGCTAGAGCCGGGAGAGGATCCGGCAGATTCCGCACCGCGCGAATTGGCTGAAGAGACTGGATTTACGGCGAATAAGTGGGAGAAACTAGGCTTTTTTTATACAGCACCCGGTTTTAGCAATGAAACAATGTATCTTTTTCTGGCGACAGATTTGGTAAAAAAAGAGGCGCATCCTGATCCTGATGAAATTATCACTTATGAAAAAGTACCCTTGAAACGCTTTTGGGAATTGGTGAAAACAGGTGTAATTAAGGATGGGAAGACAATTCTAGCCGCCTTGTGGCTGGAAAAAGAGCTAATGCAGAAATGAGCATGAATTTAGCAAAAAACGGGCGTTCCGTTTATCTTGATTTACATGTGCATATTGGGCGTGATGGAGAAGGACAAGCGGTGAAAATTACGGCTAGTTCCCAGCTCACCTTGCCCAATATTCTGAAGGAATGTGTGGAAAGAAAAGGGCTTGACCTGGTGGGGATTGTAGACTGTGAGACAGACGGGGTCTTAAATGACCTCAAAAAACTGCTTACTACCGGTGAACTGGTGGAGTTAGGCGGAGGAGGCTGGCGCTATCGGGAAAAGTTGACCCTCTTTGCCGGGGCAGAATTAGAAACTGTAGAGGCGAATGGGGGAAGGTCTCACCAGCTTTGCTTTTTCCCTTCCCTAAACAAGCTGGAGGAATTTGCCCGGTTCATCTGGCAAAAAGTAAAGAATAACCGTTTAAGCAGTCAAGTCTGTTATTTATCTGCGAAGCAACTTTGGGAAGCAGTACAAAAGAGAAATGGTTTTTTACTGCCGGCTCATGTCTTTACCCCTTACAAAAGTATTTATGGAAATTGTGCCGGTGGCCTATCCGCGGTGTTTGGCGAACATGCCGACGAAATAACCGCGCTTGAGTTAGGATTGTCCGCAGACCGCGAGATGGCTTTACTTATTCCTGAATTACGGCAGCGGGTTTTTTTGGCTAATTCCGACGCACATTCTTTAGACAAAATCGGACGTGAATATAATGAAGTCAGTATGGAAACACCATGTTTTGATGATTTGGTTAGTCTTTTAAAAGGGCAGAAAGGGCGGATCATCGCTAATTATGGCCTTGATCCCCGTTTGGGAAAATATCACCGGAGTTTTTGTAACCGTTGCGGACAAGCAGCTATCCAGGAAGCTCCGCCTGTCTTTAGTTGTTCTTGTTGCGGTGAAAAAAAGGATTTTGTGGTCGGGGTGTTGGATAAAATTGTTGGTATAGGGGCTGGGCAACAAGCCCAAGATATTGATAGAACCCAAGATAAACAACTATCCCCGCACGCAAAATACTATTATCAAATTCCTTTAGATTTCATTCCCGGGTTGGGA
>CAZVLC010000128.1:0-4852 GCA_964627885.1 uncultured Peptococcaceae bacterium | reverse complement strand
ACAAATGTTGGTTAAGGGGGGATGACCGGTATTGAATGTTTAACAGCAATTTTGAATAAGAGTATTTTAAGGAGGGGATAGTGTGGAAAATATCTTTCGTGATATCGCGGAAAGAACAGGGGGTGATGTATATCTAGGTGTAGTGGGGCCTGTTCGGGTTGGGAAATCAACATTTATCAAGAGGTTTATGGACTTATTGGTTATCCCGAACATTACCAATAGTTTTGACCGAGAAAGAGCTATTGACGAATTACCGCAAAGCGGTGCCGGAAAAACAATCATGACAACTGAGCCAAAATTTGTACCCAATGAGGCGGTGGAAATTCAGGTCAAGGAAGGGCTTTCGGTAACCGTTAGACTGGCGGATTGTGTTGGCTATGCTATTCCTGGAGCAAAAGGGTATGAAGATGAAAACGGCCCGCGGATGGTTAATACTCCTTGGGCTGAGGAAGCAATGCCTTTTCAGGAAGCGGCAGAAATGGGGACGCGCAAAGTAATTACCGATCATTCAACGATAGGGCTGGTCATTACAACAGACGGGAGCATCAGCGAATTACCCCGCGAAAACTATGTTGAAGCTGAAGTAAGAATTGTGGAAGAATTAAAGGCGTTAGGAAAACCTTTTGTGGTGATTCTGAATACGCTTCGACCTAATGACGTTACGACGATTGAAATGGCTCAAGAGTTGGAAAACACTTATGAAGTACCGGTTATTCCTGTTGATGTGGCCCAATTATCGCAAGGGACGATTATGCAGATACTTGAGGAAGCCTTGTTTGAATTCCCGGTAAGTGAGGTTAATATCAGTCTGCCTAAATGGATTGAAGAACTGAATCACGAACACTGGCTCAGGACTAAATTTGAAAGCTCTGTACAGGAAATTATCAGTCAGGTACGAAGACTACGGGATATCGATCAGGCCTTAGAGACACTTTCCCAATTAGATTTTATCGGGGAGGTTGTCCTGGAAAGTATGGATATGGGCACAGGAACAGCAGCAATCGAAATGACGGCGAAAGATGGGTTGTTCTATGAGGTATTAAAAGAAGCTACTGGTTTGGAAATAACCGGAGAACACGATATTTATCGTTTAATGAAGGAGTTAAGTTTTGCGAAAACAGAGTTCGATAAAGTTGCTGAAGCTTTAGAAAATGTTCGCGAGAATGGCTACGGGGTTGTAAACCCAATAATGTCGGAAATGAATTTAGAAGAACCTGAATTGATTAAACAGGGCGGTTTGTTTGGCGTAAAACTAAAAGCAAGTGCTCCTTCCCTCCATATTATTCGCACCGACATAACAGCGGAAATCACCCCATTAATGGGCACAGAAAGACAATGCGCCGATTTGGCTCGCTACATTACGGATAAATTTCAGGAAAATCCTTCGCAGATTTGGAATTATGATATCTTTGGAAAGTCGTTGCAAGAGCTTGTTACGGAAAGTATTCAAAGTAAGTTGCAGACTATGCCGGAAAATGTGCAGGATAAGCTGAAGGAAACGCTAAGAAGGATTGTCAATGACGGCAGCGGAGGAATTATTTGTATCATTATTTAAGAAATCGGTCGTTAAGACCGATTTTTTTTGAGATAAATTATGCCAAATGATTGATGTTCGGAGGGCTAAATGATATAATGTCTTTCATACATAGAAAAGGTTCTACTATGGGTGGACATTGGAGGTTCTTGTTAGATGCTGAAAGAAAAGTATAAAAACTTTTATTTGGTCAGCAAGGAAATATTACCGGAAGCTATTTTAAAGACTGTTATGGTGAAAGAAATCTTGCAACGCGGAGAAGCTTTTACAGTGAATGAAGCCGTGGAAAGGGTAGGACTCAGTAGAAGCGCTTTTTATAAATATCGCGACGGGGTACTTCCTGTTTACCAAGAAGGCAAAGAAAAAATGATCACTATTTCCTTAATTTTAGAGCATAAGCCGGGGGTGCTTTCTGATGTCTTAAACAGTGTGGCAAAAATGAACGGCAATGTCTTGACAATTAATCAAGGTCTGCCGCTGCAAAGTGTTGCAAATGCTACGTTGACCATTGATGTTAGAGAGATGCAAGATGATTTGGCAGTTTTAGTAAGTAAGCTTCATTGTCTTAATGGTGTGAAAAAGGTTGAAATAGTTGGGCAAAGTAAGGAGGCTTAATCATGGACAAGGTCAATATAGCAATATTAGGTTTAGGTACTGTCGGACAGGGTGTTGTCAAGATTTTGCAGGAGAATGAGGAGTTATGGTCTAAAAAGTGTCACTCGGTAATTAAGATTAAAAAGGTCTATGTGAGAAACGTGCAGAAAAAAAGAGATGTTGACTTACCAGCTGGGGTTATTACTAATAATTGGCAGGAAATTGTGAATGACCCCGAAATTAAAGTGATAATTGAATTAATGGGTGGAATTGAGCCTGCCCGAACGTATATTTTGGAAGCTTTAGCCAAGGGGAAAAATATCGTTACGGCAAATAAAGACTTGTTAGCTGAACATGGGGAAGAGCTATTTAAAGCTTGTGAAGGCAAAGGACAAGATTTATACTTTGAAGCCAGCGTTGGTGGGGGAATTCCGATTATTAATCCTTTAAAACAAAGCTTATTAGCTAATAACATTGAGAAGGTTATGGGGATCATTAACGGAACGACAAACTATATTTTAACGAGGATGGCACAAGCCGGCCTAAGCTTTGAGAAAGCTTTGCAGGAGGCTCAGGAATTGGGCTATGCGGAAGCTGACCCGACTGCTGATGTGGAAGGGCTGGATGCTGCCAGGAAAATCGCCATTTTATCATCTATTGCGTTTCATACCAGGGTTAAATTACAGGATGTTTATGTGGAGGGTATAACCGGTATTTCTCCAGAAGATATTAATTATGCTCGTGAATTAGGTTATGCGATTAAATTATTGGGAATCGGTTCTTCTGATGGGGAAAATGTTGAAGTCAGAGTTCATCCGGCTTTAATTCCTTTAAAGCATCCCTTGGCCAATGTTAACGATGCCTTTAATGCTATTTTCGTCAAAGGCGATGCCGTTGGCGATACCATGTTTTATGGGCGAGGAGCAGGACAATTACCCACAGCCAGCTCGGTGGTTGGCGACTTGCTTGAGGTGATTAATAACTTGCGGACGCAGAGCACTGGCCGACTTGCTTGCACTTGTTATGAGGGGAGACAGATTAAGACTATCGGCGAAGTGATGACAAATTATTTCTTACGCCTCCATGTTCTTGACCGGCCGGGCGTTTTGGCTAGTATTGCCGGCGTGTTCGGAAATCATGGTGTAAGTTTGGCCTCTGTCGTGCAGAAAGGCTGTTTTACAGACATGGCGGAATTAGCCGTCATTACTCATCAGGTGAAGGAGAAGGATATTCAGGATGCCTTAAAAGTGATTAAAGAAATGTCAATTACGAAGGAAATTGTCAGTGTAATAAGAGTTGAAGGTGTGGAGTGATTAAGAATGGCTGTTTTAAAAGTATGTGTTCCCGCAACATCGGCTAATCTTGGCGCGGGTTTTGATTGTGTTGGAATAGCATTGGATTTAGTGAATGAATTATATTTTTGGACAGATAAGGCTGATTCAGGCCACATTCCGTCAAACGCCCTTAAATTATCGAGAGGGAGCTTAGCCCATCAAGGTTTTAATCTGGTTGCGGAAAAGACGGGGAAACTGGCACCGCCTGATTTGCATATGGCAATTGCCGCGGATGTGCCTCGCTCACGGGGATTAGGAAGTAGTGCTACTCTTACCGTAGCTGGGATAGTGGCGGCCAATGTGCTTTTGCAGGCCAATTTGCGTGATGATGAGATAATCACGATGGCAACCCAGATTGAAGGACACCCGGACAATGCTGCGCCGGCTTATCTGGGAGGATTGGTCGTGTCAGTTTCTTCCGCAGGAAGTATTAAATATCAGAGGGTTGAACCGCAGGAGTCGTTGCGTGTCATCGTTGCGGTACCCGATTTTGAATTAGCGACATCAGCCGCGCGTAAAGTCTTGCCGATGCAGGTATCTCGGCAAGATGCGGTGTTTAATACCGGGCATTTTGGCTTATTTATGACGGCTATCTTAACCGGTAATTACCATTTGTTAGGGGTAGCCATGGAGGACCGTCTTCATCAACCTTATCGCATGCCGTTAGTGCCTGGCTTACAGGAGGTAATGGCTGCCGCACTTGCCCAGGGGGCTTTGGGAAGCTGCTTGAGTGGTGCCGGACCGACGGTTTTGGCCTTTTGTAACCGTGGTGATGAGGAAATAGGCAAAGCTATGCAGAGTACTTGGCAGAAAGAAGGAATTGAGGCGGGAATTTATCATTTAGCCATATCGTTGCATGGAACCGAATATAAATTAATGATGTAGGCCCAATACTAACAAAATACCAAGGAAGGGTGAAGTCCCTGGAATAGTTTTATTCTCTAGTCTGGTCAACAAGCAAAATAGTCCTACAAATAAACCTTTTGAAATATTGTATATATTGGGAAAATTTTGTATAATAGAAATAGGAGACGATTAACTTTAAAACCGTGGGAGCTGCAAACCAAAGTATATTATTGGAGGTGGCTTATTATGAAAGGGTTAAAAAGGTTCTACACGCCGGTTTTAATTTTAGCTTTTTTTCTGTTTCTTTCTCCAGCTGTAAATGCGATAACGGTAAACACTCAACAAAAGAATGTAATCTTACAGCTTACAACCACCTGTGAGAATAGTCAAACAAAACTAAACTTTAATTATGCTGAAAATATTGGCGATGGGCGAGGAATAACCTTTGGATGTATTGGATTCACAACCGGAACCTATGATGGGAATATTTTAATACACTATTATACAAAGCTAAATTCAAACAATGCTTTGGCAAAATATATTC
>CAZVLC010000127.1:0-4878 GCA_964627885.1 uncultured Peptococcaceae bacterium | reverse complement strand
CTTTTATTATCATCGATATGGTCGTTGCCAGTACCTTAATGTCTATGGGTATGATGATGTTACCGCCGATGATGATCTCTTTGCCCTTTAAACTTTTATTATTTATTTTAGTTGATGGTTGGAATTTGGTCGTTCAGTCTTTAATTATGAGTTTTCGCTAAATAAAGCTTAAGATAAGTAAGGTGTTGAAAAAATGACGCAGGATTTTATTATTTATATTGGGAAAGAAGCCGTATACACGATTCTCTTATTGTCTTTACCTTTATTAGGATTAAGTCTGTTGGTCGGGTTATTAATCAGTATTTTTCAGGCTACTACGCAAATCCAGGAACAAACCCTAACTTTTGTCCCCAAAATCCTCGTAATTTTTCTTTCCTTGATTATTTTTGGGCCCTGGATGCTGAATTTACTGGTCGCTTTTACCACTAACTTGATTTCTAGTATACCTAGTTTAATGTATTAAATTAGAAATAGGGGTAGTCAAGGCTGGATATTTTCTCAACTTTTTTAACGGAATGGGATCGCTTTTTTTTGCTTTTAGCCAGGTTTAGTGGTATTTCCTTTATTCCGGTTTTTAATACCAAATCAATACCTGTGCAGTGGCGAGTTGGCTTTTTAATGCTTCTGACGTTTTTTGCCTGGCTCATGGGTTTGGCTGGTGATACAACTTTACATTTGCAGCTACCCAATTATGTCTTAACCCTCTTGATGGAGCTTTTTACCGGAATTGCGCTCGCCTTGATTGTCCAATTTCTTTTTGCAGCGATTCAATTGGCGGGGCAGATCATCGACACCCAGATGGGTTTTGGGATGATGAATGTTGTTGATCCTTTAAACGGGACGCAAGCACCGTTATTGGGTAACTTCAAGTATATTTTAGCTCTGCTGGTTTTCTTAGAGATCGATGGGCACCATCAGTTTATTCTTGCTGTTTTTGATAGTTATACTACTTTTCCGGTAGGGGAGTCGTTTTTATTAAGCCCTCAATTCATGCAAAGTTTTCTTGATTACTTTGGCAGTATTTTTATTATTGGTTGTAAACTAGGAATGCCGATCGTTGGCGCATTGTTAATTACTGATTTTATTTTAGGCATTATGTCGAGAACTGTTCCTCAAATGAACATCTTTATGGTGGGTTTACAAGCGAAGATTATTATCGGCTTTTTTGTACTTTTAGCCACCATTCCGTTGCTTGTTTATTTGCTTAATGCCTCCTTCGACGATATGTTCGTCCGAATTTATGAGTTAATTAACTGAAATGATAAGGAATTATGCCAATGCTTGATTTGAAGATGAACTTACAACTGTTTGCCGGGGATAAAACCGAAAAGGCTACCCCCCGCCGAAAGCAGGAAGCGCGTAAAAAAGGACAGGTTGTCAAGAGTAACGAACTGATTACGGTAATTGTCCTGGCCCTGACCTTGGTTACATTAAGGTATTGGATTCCTTATTGTATTGAGTTTTTTGCTGATTTTTGCCAACATGTTTTAAATTATAGTACAATGGATTTAACCGTAGAGAATGCGTTGCTTCTTCTTAATGAAATGCTTTTTCTGCTGGCGATTATAGCGGGACCTGTTCTTCTGGTAGCAATGGTGTCTGGTTGCCTGGCGAATATTCTGCAAGTGGGCTTCTTGTTTACGACGGAATCATTAAAAATTGATTTTACCCGCTTAAATCCTGTGAACGGAATGAAAAGAATTTTTTCCAAACGGGCCTTGGCTGAATTGGTGAAAACTCTTTTTAAAACATTTTTAGTCGGTTATATTGCTTTTTCTTTTCTTTACAAAGAACTTCCACGCTTGACTGTTTTAATGGATTATCCCTTACAAGTTGCCTTGAGTACAGTCGGTGAAATCACTTTTTCGGTTGGTTGGCGAATACTGGCTATTCTTTTTGTGATTTCGATTGCTGATTATGCCTTTCAGGTTTATGATTACGAACAATCTATAAAGATGAGCAAACAAGAAATTAAAGAGGAAATGAAGGATATTGAAGGAGATCCGCATATAAAAGCGGAAATAAAGGCTAGACAGCGGCAAATGGCGACCAGAAGAATGATGCAGGATGTGCCTCAGGCAACCGTGGTAATTACTAACCCGACTCATTTTGCCGTTGCTTTAAAATACGAAGATAAGATGCAGGCGCCTGTTGTGGTGGCGAAAGGACAAGATTTTATGGCGCAAAGGATTAAAGCATTAGCGATTGATCATGATGTAACCATTGTTGAGAATAGGGAATTAGCCAGAGCTTTATATCAACAGGTAGAAATTGGCTTTCCTATTCCCGAGGAATTATATAAAGCCATTGCGGAAGTATTGGCATATGTCTATCGATTAAAAGGTCATTTATAGGAGCGATCATTATGACACAACCCATGATTCAAAAAAATATACTTAATGGAAATACCGATATTATTGTGGCGCTTGGGGTAATCTCTATTGTCATTATGATGATTGTTCCGTTGCCGACGCCATTATTAGATATACTGATCGTTTTTAACATCACTTGTTCATTAACGATCTTGCTTGTTTCGATGTATAATAAGGAGCCTTTGGATTTATCCGTTTTTCCATCTCTTCTGTTAATTATGACGCTCTATCGTCTCGCCCTTAATGTGTCCTCGACACGACTCATCCTCTTAAATGCCGATGCCGGAGAGGTTATTGAACAATTCGGTAATTTTGTCGTCGGGGGAAATGCTTTTGTCGGTTTTGTTATTTTCGTAATTTTGGTAATCATCCAGTTTATCGTCATTACGAAAGGCGCCGAACGTGTGGCGGAGGTAGCCGCCCGTTTTACTCTTGATGCGATGCCCGGGAAACAGATGAGTATCGATGCTGATCTCAATGCCGGATTGATTACCGAAGAGCAAGCCCGGCAAAGGAGATCAAAAATTCAGCGTGAGGCCGATTTTTACGGGGCGATGGATGGTGCCAGTAAATTTGTCAAAGGTGATGCCATTGCCAGCATTATCATCACAATCGTCAATGTTATTTGTGGAATGGCCATCGGGTTACTACAACAGAAAATGGGTGGAATTGCGGAAGTGGCCCAAACATATACGTTGTTAACCGTAGGTGATGGCTTGGTTAGCCAGATTCCGGCCTTACTGCTCTCTACGGCTACAGGTATTATTGTGACAAGGGCTGCGTCCGAAAACAGCCTTGGGGAAGACTTAACCAAACAAATCTTCTCCAATCCCAAGGTGATGGGCATCGCCTCCGGCGTACTAATTTTTTTGGGCTTAGTTCCGGGCTTACCGAAATTACCCTTTATTTTTCTTGGTATTTTAGCGGGGGTGTTGGCTTATTTCTTACAACAAGCTAAGAAGGCGGAATATGAGGATCACGAAATTACCCCGGAGATTGCTGAAGCAACCGAAATGAAAAAGCCGGACAGTGTCTATTCTCTCTTACAGGTTGATCCGGTTGAATTAGAAATGGGCTATGGACTAATTCCTTTGGTAGACACCGGACAAGGCGGCGATTTGCTTGAACGAATTGTCATGATTCGTCGGCAGTGCGCCTTGGAATTAGGGTTGGTGATCCCGCCAATTCGGGTGCGCGATAATATGCAGCTTGCTCCGAATAATTATGTACTAAAGTTAAGAGGAGTTCCTTTGGCGCAAGGTGAAATTATGTTGAATCAGTATATGGCCATGGGTGGGGAAGGCGATTTACCGGGAATACCTACGAAGGAACCGGCATTCGGGCTACCCGCGAAATGGATTGGTGCTTCCTTAAGAGAACAAGCCGAATTAAACGGTTTTACGGTCGTAGATCCTCCTTCCGTGCTGGCCACACATATAACCGAATTCCTCAAGAATAATGCGGCGGATATTCTCAGCCGACAAGATATAAAAGCATTATTAGATAATTTGAAAAAGGAATTTCCGGCCGTTGTGGAAGAAGTTGTTCCCAATTTACTTTCCTTGGCAGAGATACATAAAGTATTGGCGAATTTGTTGCGTGAAAGAATTCCGATCAGAGATTTAGTGTTGATTTTAGAAGCATTGGGTGACTGGAGCCCGGCAACCAAGGATCCGGAGCTTCTTACCGAGTATGTAAGACAAAAGCTCGCACGGCAAATTGCGCAGTTATACATGGATGAGCAAGGGAAAATATTCTGTTTAACCTTGGATTCGCAGATAGAACAAATTCTCTTGCAGAGTATTCAGACCGGTGAACATGGTAGTTATTTAGCCATTGATCCGGGTGTGGCTCAGCGGATTATTAAAGAATTAGCCGGGATGTTGGAAAAGAAGGGGTTTATGGGGAAACAACTGGTTGTGCTAACTTCTGCCACGAACCGAGCCAATTTCCGAAAGCTTGTTGAAAGGTATTTACCGGCAATTCCCATTTTATCTTATAATGAAATACCTGCTAATGTAGAAATTGAGTCAATAGGGATGGTGAAGATTAATGCGGGTTAGACGGATTGTTGCCCTGAGTATGCAAGAAGCAATGGAAAAAATTAAAGCAGAGTTAGGAAATGATGCGGTTATTCTGCACACTCGCTATTTTAAAGAAGGAGGTTTCTTGGGTTTCTTTCGCAAAAATTATGTAGAGGTTACTGCCGCCGTTGAGTATAATCAAAATGGTGCTCCGGCGAAAATTGAGGTTACCCCTGTGCCCTTCCAAACGGAAAGAGAAAGTGTCAAGCCGGTAAGCAATAATGTAAATACGGAATTGTCCGAAATGCGAGACATGATGAAAGAAATGTCTTCCATGCTGGAAAACATCGGGCAGCCTCATTTCCCTAAAATTGGGCAATCACTGTACCAACGGCTCAAGAAATGGGAAATCGAGGAGAAATTAGCCCAAAATGTTGTGAAGCAAACGATCGATGAATACGTTAAATCACCCTCGCAGACAC
>CAZVLC010000126.1:1471-4897 GCA_964627885.1 uncultured Peptococcaceae bacterium | reverse complement strand
TTCATCCCAGTTCACTTCCGCCTGTACATTGGGGTGCTCAAAAACTGCCCGAAGTGGCACCATCACCCGATTATTGATTATTTCCGGGGACTGATCCGCAAAGTCCACCTTCTGACCGCAGACAAAAACGGAGATATTTCTAGTGTTATCCGCTCCATAAGCTTTCTCTGCGCCAACACAATCCAAAATTCTGAAACTTTGCGTAGCAACCAAGAAAGAGAGCATTAAGACGATACTGATTTTTTTGATCATTTCCTACTCACCTTCTCAAACCATTATTGAAGCCTTTTTTAAGCTCATTATTATATATATTTCTACACTTTTCCCATTTTCCCTTTTAGTTTTTTTATACCACAATACATTACAAATACAAACTGTAGAAGAGCCCGCCACAAATGTGGCGGGCTCGCTGACCATTATGCAGTTTAATAGCACTTTCCTCCCAAAAAACCTGGGAAAAGTAAAAGAAGAAGGATCACTAAAAAGAAAATTCCAAACCCCGAACGTCCAAAGAAATCATAGAATTGTTGAGTTTCCGCCATATAAGAGCCTCCTTTAAGCGTATTTGTTTTTTCCATAGTAGTATATGTGTTCCACTAAAATGCGTGACTTCGTAGATATTTTTCCGCATCAACTCCGGTCGGCACCAGAAATATTTTCCCTAACATTTGATAATAAATTAATTTGGCGGTTTGTTCCGGAGATACCGTTTCTACTACCACGACAACCGGTAAAAGATCCTCGCTATTTTCGCTGATTTCTTGATTATCTTTTCCTTTAACCGCATGGACATAAAGATTAGCTAATAAAGGATCCTCCATTTTGGAAATCACCGTTGTACTGCCGTTAAGCCCCTCTGAGTCAAAAAAGCAATAAGCATCCACCTTCGTTCCCGGTTTTACAAACTGAGCTCTCACTTGATCAACGGCAATGCCCAAATATGATTTCCCGTCCGCTAACGTTATGGAAGCTCCTAAGGCACTATCAACACCTTTATTTGTTAATGATTTTTTCAGCGGATATCCTTTTACAAAACCTAATTCACCCGTAAATACCAGGCCTTCAGACAGAAATCCCTTTACATCATATAAGGCATCCGCCGGCACTTCAGACTTTACAACCTCACGATAAGTAAGATTCTCTTCATGCAATTCTGTGTATGGTTTGATATTCTCTGCGGCCACCACAATTTTCACTAATTTGACTTTACTATTAAGATAATTTTGGTTGATTTTTACTGTTGCGAACGCCACAATTAGCGCCAAAATAAGAATTACTGTCAGCCGAATGTACTTGTTCCAATACTTCTTGCCTTGCCCTTTCAAGCTCCCACCGCTCCTTTCTCGCCTAACCGCTTAACCCTCGCGGTTAAATATATGAACTTAAAAAATCCTGTGTTTTACTGATGCTATAAGGAATCGCCCCCAAACCAAGCATTTTCATGCACAGCAATTGAATATGCGTAGAGAAATTACCTTCAAAGATATTTCCGCTGTTTTTATCCTCAGTATAATGATTTTCGCTATTTAATCTGACCTCTAATGAAAAGTTCGAATCCACATAAAACTGATTGCTCAGATTATCATCCAATTTCAGATTTTTCTTTAAGCAAGCTTCCGCTGCCGCCACGGCGGCAGCATAATCAACAGCCAGCTCTCCGCGCTGAGAATCAGGATCGTCTACACCCGCCACAACAGCAGCATCCAAGGCTTGGGCAAGGGCATCTCTAAAATTACTGATTGAAGAAAAGAATAAAAATGTATCAAACATCAGAATCAATAAGAAAAGACTTAAGATTAGATAATAAACGACTTTTGGTATCTGCATTCTTTTTCCACCTGCTTAGCGGATTTTATTATGAGCCAATCCTTCGGCACGCACGACAATATCTACCGTAAGAGGAATATTAAGCGGTTTTAGACCCTTTACTTCATAGTCGAGCGAAGCCGTTAATTCCACGGTAGCACCCCGTTGCACCGTTTTAGGCGTACCGACCAGCGTAATTTTGCTTGCATCCAGCCCTAATTCTTCAGCGATATTCGTGAAATACTGTTTTGTATCAAGATCAAAACCGTTCTCAAATTTCATTAAAGTAAGCGTCTCATCTACAGCCTGCTTTAAATTATTTTTCTGATAAAAATAACCATATAAATCTACATACAACACGGCAAAAAGCATAAAGACAAATAAAGAATAAATGATTAACATTGTCTCGGAAAAACCACGTTGGTCGTCTTTGAACTTACACAATATACTTTTTCTCCTATACATCACTTATCCTATAAAGCGTTAGCCCTGTCGATAATTTTTGAATTGATAAAATCCGGTAACCAACCGGTCAATAAGCCATGGGCAGCCACGATTAAGGTAATCACTACAGCGGCCCACCCCAAAATACTAACCGTATTCACATCGCCTCTTTGATTGCCTAGCACAGTTCTTAAATCAGCCTGCAACAATACATATCCTTTCAGCAAAACATCTCCTATTTGCGTCTTTCCCTCTTGAATCCTTCCCTCTTGCCTCTTTTTTAACATCACTATCTCCTCCTCACTTTTCCTCGGTTTTCTTTATTACGCATCAGTTGAAAATTTTTCGATTATAAAGCCTTATTGGCCTCCGTAAAGATGACATAAAAGGTATAGCCCATGGCAATAGCCGCGTTGATTGCCATCAGAATCTGCAACTTGCGTAAATTTTGCGGCTTGTTGCGTGTTAGCTCATTTAAACTAATCACGCGGAGTTTGCGAATATCTTGTTTGAGAATCTCAAAGTTATTTTTCGATTTTTCATACCCGTTTTCAATGGCGATTTTCACCGCCGCGGAAAAGTTGATCATCTCCGGTATCCCCGTAGCTCGAGCAAATTTGTCAATTGCTTCGGTCTGTTTCATCATTTGCATATCCAGCAACAGACGTTCTAACATCACGGCTAAGCGCGGACTTGCGGTCTTATATACCTGCTGCAAGGCATGTATAATCGGCTTACCGGCCTCCAAGCTAATTTGGATTTTATCAATTAGTAAAGGTATATCCTTAATCAACTCATTTTGCCACCTTTTAAAGGTTTGATAGATGTCTCTATTTTGAATGATCATCAGAACAATAAACGCCACCGGTACTAGAAAGAAATAAACCTTGCTCCCGGTTAAAAAAGGGACGGCAATCATCGCTCCGGCAAAGATGCCGGCTTTCGTAATCTGTTCAGCCAAAACCTGTTCAAAGCTTTGGGTGTTACCCATCATCGCCAACGTCCGTTTTAAATTAAGGCCTGAACTGCTTGTCTCAATAATCCCTTCCATTCTAGGGATTAATACCGTCAGCTGATTAACCAGCCAACCTTCCTGGCGCCGTTTTAATTCATATTCCGAGAGGATGAAATTCTCCGCACGACGCGCCAAAAATAACTTCTCCTCTTTTTGCGGAA
>CAZVLC010000126.1:0-1371 GCA_964627885.1 uncultured Peptococcaceae bacterium | reverse complement strand
TCTCCCTTGACAATCACGAAAATAGTAGTGAGAAAATAGAGAAACATGATCACCTGTCCAAAGAAAGTATCCAGAAAGAGATTAACATTATTGGTATTCAAAAAGGATAGAGCCACCGGAATGAACCAACTAACGAGAATAACGGCGATTAAATCCTGCCGGTCTTTTTGCGAAAGCAACTGCAAATTTTTAATTGCCCGCACATCTTCCACCATGGTGTCGATAATTGTCTCTAATGTCGCAATAGACTGTTGATTAATTCCTTCCGTATGAGCCAAAAGGAGCGTATCTGTAAAATCAGTAAATTTCCTGATCTTTATTTCCGCTGACAATTCATATAAAGCTTGTTCTACGGTTAAATTTAATTTCACAGAATTAAAAAACTTAGCGAAAGGACCGCGAAGCTGCGGCGATAAGTCGGTAAGAGAAGCCTCTACCGCTCTGGGAATACTGCCATAGTCCAGTAATCGCGCAACGATATACTTTAAAGAATCCGGTAATTCCGCAAAGAGAGTGTACCGCTTTTTACGACGAATCTGCATTACGATAAACCGTGGCAAATAAAAGGCCGCAATCACTCCTCCGATAATGTAAAAAATATTATCGATTAATATGGCGACAAACACGCCGATGCCAACCGCCACAGCCACTAAGATGAAAAATTCCCGCTGTTCAAGTTGCCAACCGGCACTTTCCGCCTCTCTTTTGATATGCTCATAACCAAAAAGCTGGCTTACATCCAACCGGTTGGTCTTTTGCTGCTGCACCGGTTTTCTGAAAAAAAGCAAGCCGGCAAAGAAGGTAAGTAAACCCGCTAATACTCCGGGCATCCATAACATTACCACCGCTATACCCCCTTGGTCCAAAGCGAAATTTTATCCTCGGCAATAAACTGCATGCGCAGTTTATTGGCCAGCCCATCCGAAATTGAACCGACCTTATAATGCTTCTTTTCCTTCAAGTCATAGCGAAAAATTGACTGGAACAGAGGCTCCTCCGCCCCTTTATATCCGGTAATCTCCACTATTTCCGTTATTACTCTTCTTCCGTCGCGTAATTTCTTTTGAAAAATAACTAAATCCAAAGAAGAGGCGACTTGTGCCGCCACCGTGGCGTTATTCCCAGCTAATTGCACAAACCTGACTGCTCCATCACGCGCACTATTGGCATGAATGGTCATGGACACAAAATGGCCGGTATTCATGGCCTGAAGGGCTTGATAGGCTGCCTCCTCTGTTCTTGCTTCCCCGATTAAAATCCACTCAGGACGTAGTCGCAAAGCGACTACGGTATTTTTGGCAATATCGTATTCCCGCTCTTTTTTCCCATCAAACCTTTTCTGTTCCAAAGAGATAATATTACGGTATTCCT
>CAZVLC010000125.1:0-4910 GCA_964627885.1 uncultured Peptococcaceae bacterium | reverse complement strand
AAATATATAATGAATTTTAATATGCCATAAGTTGTTATAAAATATATATCTGTATATTCCACTGTTTTCAGAGATGTCCTTACACTTTTATTTAATAATTAAAGGAGGTGGATCAAAAAAGTTGGTTAAAAGGGTTTCTTTAGCCCTGAAATAAACTTAAAAATTTGGGAGGTACAGCTAATGGAATGGAAAAAATTAATGAAAAGAAATAAATTAATGGTGTTATTTATAGTTATTACCTTGTTACTACAATCTTCTGTTTTAATTGCTTCAGACGCTGCTGATTCTACCTTAGTGGGCCAGTGGAATTTCGAAGAAAGTGAAGGTACGAATACAATCGCATTTGATTCAAGCGTAAACTGCAATGATGGCACTATCAACGGAGCGACTTGGGTCGATGGGAGAATAGGAGACGCATTAAGCTTTGATGGGAATGACTATGTGGAGATTCCCTATATATCGGAACTAAATCCCAGAACAGCGATCACGGTAGAAGCCTGGGTAAATCCGAGCAGTAATACGAATTGGCAGAGAGTAATTTCCAAATCAGCTTATCCGAATACTGACTATAGCTTATTCCGTGGTGATAAAAATAATATCGGTTTTTCAGTGAAGATTGGATCAGTAAATAGAACAGCTTACTCAGTAGCTAATACCGTACCAATCGGCGTGTGGACTTATGTAGTCGGAACATATGATGGGTCACGAGTAAGATTATATATTAACGGAAAACAGGTAACCTCTATAGCTGTAACAGGTCAAATTAATGCGCATCAGGAAGCATTAAGAATAGGTGGAGATCCTAAGGGTGATTATTTCAAAGGTAAGATCGACGAAGTAAGCATCTTTAACAGAGCATTAACAGCAACGGAAATTCTCCGTCGTTACCAGGCTGCTCCCCAGCCGGCAGCACCTAAAGTTGTCGAAATAGCTACGTCAAAGGATGGAGCTAAAGTATTTTTAACCTTTGATAAAGAGATGGCTACGCCACCGGCAACTCCCGCAGGGTTTACAGTATCAGCAATTGAAAATAAACCAATTCAAGCAGTTCAGTTGAATGCGAATAAAGCGATTATTGAACTAACGTTAGGCGCAAGGATTATTGTGAATGAAAATGTTATAGTATCATATACGGCAGGTGCAGTTAAAGCGGCAGACGGAGGAAGCTTAGCTGATTTTACTGATACTAACGTTATAAACAATAGTACGGCGCCTTTCGTAGGGACTTGGCATTTTAATGAAGGTGAAGGTACATTAGCGGAAGATCAAAGTTGTAATGGCAACAACGGTATTATTGAAGGTGCAACCTGGGTTAGCGGCATGATTGAAGGTGCTTTAAGTTTTGACGGTAACGATTATGTTGAAATACCCCATGACGAAATCTTAAATCCCAGAAATGCCTTATCAATAGATGTTTTTGTAAAACCTGATTGTAACAAAGTGTGGCAGAGAATAGTATCCAAATCGTCTTATCCTAATACAGACTATAGCATATTCCGTGGAGATAAAAATAATGTTGGCTTTTCAATTAAAATTGGTGAAGTAAATAGGACTGTGTACTCCGCGGCTAACACCGTACCGATAGGCGTTTGGACTAATGTTGCTGGTACTTATGACGGAACAAGAATGAGACTATACATTAACGGTGTACAGGTAAATTCGATAGCTGTAACCGGGCTAATAAATGCTCATGCACAAGCACTGAGGATAGGTGGAGATCCGAAGGGTGATTATTTCCAAGGGATGATCGATGAAGTTGAAATCTTTAGTGAAGCTTTATTGCCGGAGGTGATTCGTGACCGTTATGAAGCCGCAATAAATTATGGGAAATTATTAGACGGAAATGGGAATCCCATGTAACTGATAGATTTATTACCTGCGAAACATTTTAATCTGTAAATCAAATTAAACCAAAATGTCTCATAGCCTGAGACATTTTGGTTTTTTGTTGTGCGCAGTTTCCTTGTTTTAGCTATTTCTAGCTTGTTTATTACATAAATCTGAGATATAATAGAAATAATGGTTTAATGAGCGCGGTAGTTTTGGGGTATGAAAAACCTTCTGACCGGACTTTATTAGGAGGTTTTTTTTCATATACTATTTCACAAGGTGCGAGTTATAAACATGAAAGAATTTATTTAAAAATTATTGATTTATGTATGAGGAGGTTTATAATGTCAGAAAATGAAAAGCTCTCTTTGATTCCCTTAGGCGGCCTTGGGGAAATCGGTAAAAACATGATGGCCGTATTTTGTAATGGGGAAATTATGGTGATTGATTCGGGGATGATGTTTCCTGAAGATGAAATGCTGGGTATAGATATTGTTATTCCCGATTTTACCTTTCTTATTGAAAATAAGGATTTAATTAAAGGAATCGTCTTGACCCATGGACATGAGGACCATATAGGGGCCTTACCTTACGTTCTAAAAGAAATCAACGTTCCGGTTTACGGGACAAAACTGACTTTAGGATTAGTCAAAGAAAAATTAAGGGAAAACAGTGTGACGAATGTGAAGTTAATGACCGTTCGACCACGGGACCACATTAAACTCGGCTCATCCTTTAAAGTAGAATTTTTTAAGGTCAGTCACAGCATACCTGATGCAGTTGGGATAGCGATTCATACGCCGATTGGCACTGTTTTGCATACAGGCGATTTTAAATTGGATCAGACTCCGGTAGATGGTGAGGTTACCGATTTTGCCCGTATTGCGGAAATTGGTAAAAAAGGTGTATTAGTCATGCTTTCCGATAGTACTAATGTGGAAAGACCGGGGTACACATTTTCCGAGCGCGCTGTCGGAGAAACTTTTGATGAGGTCTTCCGTAATGCGGAGAACCGGGTAATTGTCGCGACATTTGCCTCAAATGTGCATCGTATTCAACAGGTAATTAACTCATCTTATAAATATGGGCGTAAAGTGGCAATAGTCGGTAGAAGTATGGTCAATGTCGCTAACATTGCCCAAGAAATCGGTTATCTCACAGTACCTGAAAACACGATTATCGATATCGAGGAAATTGGGAATTATGCACATGACAAGCTTACTATTCTTACGACCGGAAGCCAGGGTGAACCGATGTCTGCCCTGACACGGATGGCTATGTCTGACCATCGTAAGGTGGAAATCGTTCCGGGCGATACAGTCGTGATCTCCGCTCATCCGATTCCCGGAAATGAAAAACTGGTCGCCAGAACAATTAATCAACTCTTCTATCAAGGGGCCGATGTGATTTACGAATCAATCAATGGAGTGCATGTGTCCGGTCATGCCAGCCAGGAAGAATTAAAAATGATGCTTAATTTAGTTAAACCGAAATTTTTTGTTCCGGTACACGGTGAGTATCGTCATTTGGTTAAGCACGCAAATATCGCGGCTTCGTTAGGAATTCCTTCGAAAAACATTTTTGTCTCTGAGAACGGGCAAATTCTGGATTTTACTCCGGAGTCAGGGACAGTAAGCGGGGCTGTGACAGCCGGAAGAATTCTAGTCGATGGGCTCGGGGTTGGGGATGTTGGCAATATCGTTCTCCGAGATCGGAAACAGCTATCGCAAGATGGCATTCTAATTATTGTGGTGACTATTAATAAAGAGGCTAATTTAGTTGTCGCCGGGCCGGATATTGTATCGCGTGGTTTTGTTTATGTCAGAGAATCCGAAGAACTAATGGAAGAAGCAAAAGAAAGAGTCAAATCTGTGCTGGAAAAATGTTTTGAGAAAAAAATTACCGATTGGTCGACAATTAAGTCTCAAGTCAGAGATGTGCTTGGCAAATTTCTTTATGAAAAGACCAGAAGAAGACCAATGATTATCCCCATTATCATGGAAATTTAATAAATGCACTCATTGAAGCTTATCTTTTCAATGAGTGCATTTTTATTGCAGATATACGCAAAATATTGAAGGAAATCTTTTGTCTTTGAATCAGTTTAAAGGAGGAACATTACTTGCCAAATCTTACACCGCCAGTTCCCAGTCCACGCGGGAGAAAAAAGGTGAAAGACCCCATGCTGGAAAGCATTAAAGAATTAGGGGTACCGCAAATGCCCCAAGCAGCACCGGAAGAGGTTTCCAACATTCATTGTTTGACGATTGTCGGACAGATTGAGGGGCATCTTCTTTTACCTCCTCAGAATAAAACAACGAAATATGAACACATAATTCCACAGCTCATTGCCGTTGAGCAAAGTGCAAAAATTGAAGGTCTACTAATAATATTAAATACGGTAGGTGGTGATGTGGAAGCTGGTTTAGCTATTGCTGAGATGATTGATGGTTTATCTAAACCAACCGTTTCGATCGTTTTAGGAGGGGGTCACAGTATTGGGGTGCCTATTGCAGTTGCAGCGGATTATTCTTTTATTGCCGATACGGCAACAATGACCATTCACCCTATTCGTTTGTCCGGCTTAGTAATTGGCGTACCTCAAACCTATGAATACTTAGATAAAATGCAGGATCGGGTTATTCGTTTTATCGAAAAGCATTCCCATATTTCCACGGAAAAACTAAGGGAACTGATGTTTCAAACCGGCGATCTGGCCAGAGATATTGGGACGGTATTAGTGGGAATTGATGCGGTAAAATGCGGACTGATCGATGAAGTAGGGAGTCTCGCACCGGCTGTCAAAAAATTAAAAGAACTAATTACCATTGAGAAAAATGGAGGGAGACCTTTGCAATGATTATGTATACGACAGTTCCTCCAGAAATATTATGGTACGAAGAAGAAAAGGATAATATTGAGTTTAGGGAGGGAGAAATTGACGGGATCCCGCTGCAATTAAAAGTGGTAAACGGTCAATTCTCGGTGATTGAAAGGGTTTTAAGCACTGACCCTGCACATTTTTTGCATCATAATTGCCAGCCGGGTCGAGTATTAAACGGTGATTGTACTAAATGAAA
>CAZVLC010000124.1:0-4915 GCA_964627885.1 uncultured Peptococcaceae bacterium | reverse complement strand
TGCAGGGGACAAAGTATTTTCAGCCTTCGGGGATGGGGGCGGATAAGGGACCCCAAAAGTAGTGAGGATGAGTGGATATAAATCGGTGAAGCGAGTGATAATGATAAGTGATAGCAAGCGATATTGGTCATTAAATATAGACAAAATCCAAGGACCAAGGAGATGATAGTTTTTGCCGAGAGTATATCTTGATCATAGTGCCACTACTCCGGTGAGACCGGAAGTAGCCAAGGTGGTTCTGGAATATATGACCGAAAAATTCGGTAATCCCTCTACCTTGTATTCTTTCGGGCAGGAAGCCAAAAAAGCAGTAGAAAGAGCGCGAGGTCAGGTGGCTAATTTAATCAAGGCAGAGCCAGACGAAATTATTTTTACCAGTGGGGGGACCGAAGGAGATAATTTGGCTATTCTGGGTATTGCCCACGCCTATGCGGAAAAAGGAAAACATCTTATCACCTCGGCAGTAGAGCATCATGCGGTTTTAGATACGTGCCGGAGTTTAGAAAAGCAAGGTTTTCGGCTGACCATTCTTCCGGTAGACGAGGATGGCCGAGTCAGTGTGGCTGAGTTAGAAAAAGCGCTTTTACCGGAGACAATTTTAATCAGTATAATGCACGTGAATAATGAAGTTGGGACGATTCAGCCTGTGGAGGAAATCGGAAAAATTGCGCGGGAACGCGGCATTGTGTTTCATATTGACGGGGTGCAGTCGGTGGGAAAAATTCCGGTGGATACAGAGACGATCGGGGCAGACGTTTTAACCGGCTCCGGACATAAGATCTATGGGCCTAAAGGAACAGGCTTTATATATCTACGTAAGGGCGTAAAACTCTTTCCGCTTGTATGGGGGGGAGGACAGGAAAAGGCCTACCGACCAGGCACCGAGAATGTATCTGGGATTGTTGGGCTTGGTTTAGCCGCAGAATTAGCGGGGCAGGAAATGGCCACAGAAATGCCTCGCCTTGCGGCTTTACGGAACCGGTTAATTAACGCGTTGCATGAAAATGTGGCTGATACTAAATTAAACGGACCGACGGTGGGACGTGTGTCGATTAATGCTAATTTGCGGTTCCCCGGCGTTAAGGGGGAGGCGCTGTTGCAAGCCTTGGATTTAAAGGGGATTTGTGTCTCGAGCGGCTCGGCATGCACCGCTGGGTCTGTGAATCCTTCCCATGTGCTTTTAGCAATGGGTTTATCCAAGGAAGAAGCAGGCAGTTCGCTAAGACTGACCTTGGGGAGAGAAAATACAGAAGAACAAATTGCTTATGTGATTGAGCAATTGAGTTTGTTGGTGGAAAGGTTGCGGAAAAAGTGACAGGGAAATTCACAGAGAAAGAGACCAGGAATGTTATGGAGCCTGCCAAAGGGTTGCTAAAGAAAAGAGTAGTGGTGGCGATGAGCGGAGGAGTGGATAGTTCGGTTGCCGCTGCATTGCTTTTAGAAGAGGGTTATGAGGTGATTGGGATCACCATGCAGTTGTGGCCTCAGACTCAGGACCATACCCCCGGCGGCTGCTGCTCGTTGGAGACCATTCAAGATGCCCGGCAGGTAGCGGAAAAGCTGAGGATCCCTTTTTATGTAGTGAATTTTCGGGATGCTTTTGAACAGAAGGTCATTGATTACTTTGCGGCGGAATATTTGGCAGGAAGGACACCTAATCCGTGTATCGCCTGTAATCGGCATATCAAGTTTGCGGCGCTCATGGAAAGAGCGCAGGCTTTAGAAGCGGATTATCTGTCGACGGGACATTATGCGCGGGTTGTATATAGTGCGGAGCGTGGCCGCTTTTTCCTTTATAAAGGAGAAGATGAGCGGAAAGATCAGTCATATGTCCTGTACAATTTGAAGCAAGAGCAGCTTGCGCATACGCTCTTTCCGCTTGCTCGTTATACGAAAGGTGAAATTAGGGCAAAAGCCGAACAATTGGGTTTAAAGGTTGCCCAAAAGCCGGAAAGCCAAGAGATTTGTTTTGTCCCCGATAATAATTATAGGAATTTTCTGGTGGAAAGGTTCGGTACAGCGGAATTTCCGCCGGGAGACTTTATTAATTTGCAGGGAGAGGTGATTGGTCGGCATCAAGGCTTACCTTTTTATACGGTCGGACAACGAAAGGGATTAGGACTGGCGTTAGGGTATCCCGCTTTCGTAGTTTCCCTTGATCCTCTTCAAAATACGGTAACAATCGGTCGAGAGGAGGAGGTTTTTCAACAGGGTCTTTACGCCATAGATAATAATTTTATTGCCATGGCGGAATTGATCGAGCCATTGGCGGTAGAGGTTAAAATCAGGTACAGTGCTAAGCCCGCCTCGGCTGAAATTTCCTTGACAGACAATGGACGGGTTAAGGTGCTTTTTGCCCAAGCCCAGAGGGCGGTTACGCCTGGGCAAGCGGTCGTTTATTACCAGGGGGATTTGGTAATTGGCGGTGGCACCATTGCTGAAGTAATTCAACAGTGTGCTGATTGATGCACATGTTTAAGACAAAAATGGTCACACTATATGCATGAGAAGAGGAAGTGAAATCAAAAATTTGCCGGTTATTGATGTGCTTACCGGACAGCTGCTCGGTTATGTTTCTGATTTTAAGATTGCTAATCACGAACTGTTGGAGGGGTTTTATCTGGTTACTCTTGATAATCAGGTGCAATATCTCTCGCGGGCTTCGATCAGCCGGATCGGTCGCGATGCGGTATTGGTAAAAACCGATTTGGGTGAGGTGATCTTGGAAGGACAGCCTGATTGGCTTGGCAATGCCGGACCGAACGGTTCTGCCGTGATGACCAGTAAAGGAGAAGTGTTAGGGATATTATCCGATATTCTCTTGGAGGAAACCGAAGGGAACATCTTGGGATATGAAGTATCGGACGGATATTTTAAGGATTTGTTTTGGGGCAGAAAAGTGATTCCTACAGCTAATGTTCTAACTTGGGGGAAGGACACCGTAATCGTAGATGAAAGGGTGTGAAAGGGATGAAGTGTCCCGCGTGTGGCAGTAGGGCGGTAGGTAAGGTCGGAGTTGATCAGTATTATTGTTGGGACTGTTTTATCGAATATCAGTATTATGGGAATAAGGCGAAGCTTTATGTCGTTGAAGAAGATGGCAGTCTCATCGAATTTTAAACGCCCCATCATTGTTGCTGTGGGTCTTTTTTTGCTTTTATGGTTCTTTTCGTTACTCAGAGGAATTTTAATCCCATTTGTGTTAGGTTTTTTGTTGGCGTATGTACTGGCTCCTGCCGTAGATAAGCTGGAGAGTATGAAAATTCCCCGTACTGCAGCAATATTACTTGCTTATGTTTTCTTTTTGGGTCTGCTAGCCTTGTTAATTTTTTATGCGATACCTCCTTTAATTCGGGACCTGAACGGTTTAGTTGAATTAATTCCCGATTATGCTCATTATATTCAGGAGACGATTGGGCAGATGCAAGATGGTTTCAGTCGTATTCCTATTCCGGAAGGGGTTAAGCAGGTCGTCAATGAAACGGTAGTGCGGGTTGAGCAATTTACGTTGCAATTTATCCATGGATTCATCGAGAGCATGATCAAAATTGTCGAACAAAGTTTTAATTTATTCTTAACTCCGATCGTGAGTTATTATCTGTTACGTGATTTTCATTATCTAGGGGGATATGTTTTAAAAGCTGTTCCGGTTCGCTATCGAGATGATTTAGTACTTTTGGGGAATGAGATCAATCAGGTTTTACGTAATTTCATTAAGGGTAGTTTGCTCTTGGCGCTCATTGTAGGGGTGCTGACTACGGTTGGTATGTATTTGATAGGGATGAATTTCCCGGTATTAATTGGCGTACTGGTGGGAGTTACAAATATAATCCCTTACTTTGGGGCCATTATTTCTGCAGTTCCGGCTTTGCTTCTGGCTTTAGCTATATCGAAATGGTTAGCCCTGTATGTACTGGGTTTGATGATTATAATTCAACAAATTGAAGGGAATATTCTCTCACCGCGCATTTTAGGCGATTCGGTCGGGTTGCATCCCTTGGTGATTATTTTTGCGTTGCTGGCAGGCGGGCGTTTGTGGGGGTTTGTCGGGCTTTTGTTAGCGGTGCCTTTAGCGGCCATATTGAAGGTCTTTATTAAACAATTCTATATCCATTTGGTTTAGCCTTACGTTTGGGTTTGCATTTCATAAGCTGCTTATTGACAAATAATAAAGGAAAAATTATACTGTGAAAATGTAAGAAAATAATAGAAAATTGAAAAAGGTGAATCTTTTAATGAAGCTTTTTAAAAATAATCGCGTTGTGCTCATTCTACTTTGTATCTTAATAATGGTTGCTTGTCTCAGTCGCCCTATAACCGTATTTGCGCTTGAAGTACCATTAAAAAATATTAAGGATTATGTAAAAATCAGGGTAGAAAAAAACGATCAACTTGTTAATTCAATCCATCAACAAGTTGAAGGGAAAATAAACAGTGCTTTTAAATATAATGAGTTATTATATAAAGCTGGGTTATATGGATTAGAACAGAAAACAGGATTAGATCAGAACAATTCTTTCTACGCAAAATTTTATAATAATCAAATGAATAAACTAGGGCGAAAAGAAGGTATTGTTATTGAACTAAAGGAGATGGCCTTATTCTTTCCTTCTCTCGCATTAAAGTATAATCCTGATATGCTAAAAAATAGAATAATTAATACTGCATTTATGATCGCGGAAGATCCTGGAACCTACATAAACAAGGTAAATACAGGATTGAACCTTGTTTCGTATATTCTGAAAAACCCCGCAGTAACGGCACGAGCTTTCTACCAAGGCACAAACGAATTAATCAAAGAACAGAAAAAATATCTTGCAGAGGTGGAAAAAGATCCTTTGCAAATGGGGAGATTAGAGGGAAGGGCAGCGTTTTGGGTAGGCTCCTTTGCATCAGGGGGGGCATGGCTGTCACC
>CAZVLC010000123.1:0-4983 GCA_964627885.1 uncultured Peptococcaceae bacterium | reverse complement strand
ATCTGAAGAGGCCTCCCAGGATAAACTTATTTCCGTATCAGTGATAGCGTTTACTTTAAAATCCGTAGGGGCGGAGGGTACTTCCGTATCCGCTTCTAGAATTACTTCTTCGGGTATTTCAGTTAAGCTTTCAGTGGTAAATTCCGTTTCCAGCGGTTGCTGCGGAGCTAGAGAGTCATCAGGAGTAATCGGTTCCTCAATTGCGTCTTCGCCGGTTGTTTCCTCGTCAGAAGTCGTTTCATCTTCCGTTGTTTGCCCGGCTGTTGTATCTTCCGTGCCTGGTTCAGTTCCCTCTTCAGCTGCTGGTTCTGTTTCCTCTTCTACTGCCGGTTCTGTTTTCACTACAAGTGCGTCACTAGCCTCAGAGGAGTTTCCCGCAGCATCCTTAGCCTTCACTGTAATACTGTATTCCGCATCCGGTTGCAAGTCTATAACGGTACAAGCAGGGCCGAAAGAAGTCCCCGCTGCCTCTTCCCCGTTATAAATCTCATACCCGGTTACTCCGATGTTATCTTCAGAGGCGGTCCACGCCAAAGAAACACTGGTATCATTTTTGGATACCACTGCTAAATCACAGGGGACAGAAGGTGCCTCTGTATCTCCTATATTCGTCCCATCCGCAGAACTCTCCCCATTTTGCTCGGTTTCTTCCGCTTGAGTCGCAGGCTCTTCGTTCTCAGACCCTTCAGACACAGGTTGAGCCGCGCCTTCATTTTGCCCCTCCTGCTCACCTATATTCCCATTTGTCTCCTCCGACTGACTTGTACCCTCATTTGTCGCATTTTCCTGCTCGATTGCACTAGCGTTAAGCTCATCTCCTTGTATATCTTGAGATTCGGACAGTAAATTATCAACCCCATAAGCAAAGCTTGTCATGACCGGTGATGTCAGCATAATAATTACTAATAAAATGGATGTTAATGATCTTACGAACTTTTTTAACTTCACTTTTTTTCCTCCTCTAACCCCTTCATAGTAACCAGATCAAACACAGACACCAAATAGCTTTTCAGTCAACCATCTTTGTCCCCAGTAAATTGCCATTTTCATCATATTCGTAATATATCTTTTGTCCTGTGGAAAGTTGGATATATTTAAGTCGATTCATTTCATCATAGAAATAACGATTTTCCGTCAAAATAATCTGGGCAGTACTGTTGTTAACTACATTCTGCTCACTGAAATTAGCTAATCTGCCCCCATCTGCCGAAGTGACCGTCCCGGCAGTATAAGACAATTGAATGCTCGTAGCATCCTGATAGATGGTCTTCTCGAGGGTTAGTTCAAAAATTGCTATATTTGCGCCTTGCTCCATTGTTTGAACCGGATTATTTACTCCGTTTACCAAGACAGCAAAACCGGCAGGGGCCGCAGGTGGTGCAGCCATCTCCTTATTAAATTCCACTATTATTTTAGTGCCATCCACGGTCGTTGCCGCACCGAACAAAGACGGTGCTTCAATACTAGGCGTTACTTTTACTTCATTACTGGCAACCGATTGATTCCCCACCGCATCAAAAGCTTTTACTGTAAAACTATATTCTCTCCATGTCTCGAGACCAGTTACGGTGTAGGTTGTCCCTGTCTCTTTCCCAATTAGGACATTATCCTGATATACTTCATAACCTACCACACCCATATTATCAGTGGCCGCATCCCAAGCTATCGTGACGCTCGTTCCGGTTATTTGTGTACTTCTTAAATTCAGGGGCGCAGTCGGAGCTTCCGTATCCTGATAATATCTTTCATTAAGGATCGTACTGTCACTAGGTTCCGAGATGTTTCCTTCTTCATCATATGCCTTAAGATACACCACATAAGCGGTGCGAGCAGAAATACCGCTCATAAGATAGTAATTTCTAGTCGTGGTCGCAATTTTTTCCCCGTTTCGGTATATTTCATAACCAGCTACTTCCGTATTATCAGTGGAATCATCCCAACTAATGAGAGCTAATACACCTAAATTAATAACCTGAAGATTCCGAGGTGGTGTTGGTGCTTGTTTGTCTCTTTCTAAAGTGGCTACCACATAAGGTTCACTTGCTGCGGATATATTTCCCGCCCCGTCGTATGCTTTTACTGTAAAGCTGTAAGCTGTTTCCGGTGTTAATCCTGTCACCACATATGTTGTCTCTGCAGTTTTACCCAATAAAGTATTACCCTGATAAACCTCATACCCTGTTACGCCCATATTGTCAATTGCCGTATCCCAAACTAACGTAATACTTGCCCCGGTTATTTCTGCGCTTCTTAGATTACAAGGAGCCGCTGGAGCCGCCGTATCTTGGTAATATTGTTCATTAATAATCAAGGTACTACTTGGCTCAGAATAATTCCCGGCAGTGTCAAAGGCTTTAATATAAACCGCATAACCTTTACGAGAAGATAGTCCGCTCAACAAATAATAATTCCTCGTAGTAGATGCCACTTTTGCTCCATTTCGGTATATTTCATAACCGGCTATGCCTTCATTGTCTTTAGCTTCATTCCAGTAAAATATCGCCAAACTTCCTATTTTAATGTACCTTAAATTTCCTGGTGCAGTGGGTGCTTGCAAATCATCTGCATAAGCCGGAATTTTCCACACTATACATTGCAGCGCGAAGATCACCAATAAAGAGAAAATTACGGCCGTTGCTTTATTGCTTGAGCCCTTTTTTAATTGCATAATAATGTACCTCCCAAAAGTTATTGCCTATTTTTAGGTTTTTTGTCATCCGTTTCTCCCAATAGACACAATTTGGTTTAATTATACACAATTATACTTAAGTTTTGAAATAATGTTTTTGTAAATTTTGTATAAATAATAAAGCTATCTCCAAATCTTACATTTAGAGATAGCCTTCATCGTCAAACCTTATCTATTCTTTCGTTTTTACTTTCTTATTTCAGTGGACTATTTCACTTCAATGGACCAGCCTAATTTATCCTCCGCACGCCCGTATTGAATATCGACTAAATGATCATAAAAGCGTCTGGTCATCTTCCCAACTTTATTATCGTTAATATAATAATTCGTATCTTTATAATGCAACAATCCCACTGGGGAAATAACGGCTGCTGTCCCGGAACCAAACATTTCGGTTAGCTTACCGTTTTGAATCCCTGTGAGCACTTCATCAATCGTAATCCGCCGCTCCTCTACCTCAATCCCCATTTCATGGGCCAATTTGATGACCGAATCCCTGGTAATACCGGGCAGAATCGAACCGGTAAGCATGGGCGTCACCAGCTTTTCGCCGAAAACAAAGAAAACGTTCATCGCCCCTACTTCTTCCACATATTTGTGTTCTTTCGCATCCAGCCAAAGCACCTGATAAAAGCCTTTTTCCTCCGCTTTCGTCCCGCCGAGCAAGCTCGCCGCGTAGTTACCGCCTGTTTTAATATCCCCGACTCCGCCCACAGCAGCGCGCACCAGTTGATCTTCCACATAGATACTGACCGGATTAAAGCCCGCCTTAAAGTAGGGCCCTACCGGTGACAAAATAATATAGAATAAGTACTCCTTCGCCGGATTCACGCCCAAAAAGGCTTCCGTAGCAATCATCGTCGGACGAATATATAAAGATGTCCCTGGTGCATCAGGAATCCAGTCCTTTTCGGTTAACACCAGCTCCTTCACTGCATTTAAAAATATCTCTTCAGGCAGTTCGGGCATACAAAGTTTCCGCGCCGAACGATTCAGCCGCCGGGCATTCTGTTCCGGTCTGAACAGTAAAATACGCTCATCACTTGTCTTATAGGCCTTTAACCCTTCAAATATCTCCTGAGAGTAATGAAAAACACAAGCGGCCGGATCCATCATAAACGGTCTGTATTGCTCAACCTTTCCCTCATGCCAACCCTTTTCCGCACTATACTTAATCGTATACATATGCTTTGTAAACATCCGACCAAATACTAATTTTTCCACGTCTCCATACAATGGTTTCATCTGCAATTCCCCCGTATTCTTCGGTGTTAGCCGTTTAATCTGTATTATAATACTTGGTAAAATATTGCCGTGTATTCTAATACTTTTTCGTTATAATATCATTTTACATCAACCATGAATTTTCTGCCATAGCATCTTTAAAAAAATATTCCCATTACGGCTTAAAGCCCCAACAAGCGTGCGCCTTGCGCTACGATAAAGCAAAGCAACATGCCACATACAGTCGGTACGAGGAAGGAAATCAACGGCCATTTTATACTTTGGGTTTCTTGACGAATGGTCAGCAACGTTGTCCCGCACGGAAAATGATTCAGCATAAACAGCATTGTACATAACGCCGTGACCCAGGTCCAACCATGCTGCCCAAAAAGATCGTGCAAAGCCATCATACTGTCAAGTTCCACGATTGAGCCAACCCCGGAATAGCTCATAATTAGAATCGGGATGACGATCTCATTAGCCGGAAGGCCCAACAAAAAGGCCAACAAAATAAAACCATCCATCCCCAAAAGCCGTCCCAACGGATCGAGGAATAACGCACAATGATTTAAAATGCTGGCTCCGCCAACCGTCGTATTCGCCAGAAACCAAATCAACGCACCCGCAGGCGCAGCAATCAATACAGCCCTGCCTAATACAAATATAGTACGGTCCAAGAGCGAACGAATGATAATTCTCCCAAGCTGAGGTTTGCGATAAGGAGGTAATTCCAAAGTAAAAGCGGACGGCAACCCTTGCAAAATCGTGCGCGAAAGTAACTTCGAAACCCCCAGCGTGATAAGGACGCCCAAGAGGATCACCAGCAAAATGCTCAAAGCGGCCCATACTGAAGGTAAAAGCCCCCGCCCAGCAACGAGAAATATTGTCGTTAAAGCGATTAAAGTTGGAAAACGTCCATTACAAGGAACAAAAGTATTGGTAATTGTCGCAATCAAACGTTCACGTGGCGAATCAATAATTCTGCACGCAATTACCCCGGCCGCATTGCAGCCAAAACCCATACACATTGTCAAAGCTTGTTTGCCATGCGCACAGGCCTTTTTAAAGAA
>CAZVLC010000122.1:0-5037 GCA_964627885.1 uncultured Peptococcaceae bacterium | reverse complement strand
TTGCCCCGCAAGGAAAATCCAACGGTTAAGTTAAGCTGATACACATAAGCTCCCTGGAAAGTAAATTGGCCATAGTGTACCGCGTTCGGATTCCCCTGTTTCTGTTCTTCCGGTATCTCCATCACCCTCACCGGGAATGCCAACAGCTCCTTCTCCCGGTCAAAAAGCAGTGCTTTGTGGTCTCGTAATAACTCCGAATCGGTTCCCCGGTCGCCGATGACCTCCTTAAACATCTCTTTCGGGTTAGTTACATCCGTAACGTCAAAAAACGCCAGTTTCATCCCTTGATAATAAGCCTGTGTACGTTCTACCGTACCCCTGCCGTTCTTCACCGGTACCTCGATGGTGTCCTTCCCAATGCCGATAATATGGTTTTCATCATAAGGATGCAGGTAATCACTGTATCCCGGGATTTTTAATGCCCCTAAAATACGCGGGTTGGATGGCTCCTTCAAATCCAACACGAAGAAAGGATCCGTATCCTTAAAGGTCACTAAATATGCTCTATCTCCCATAAATCTGGTTGAATAAATCCTTTCCCCGGGGGCAATCCCTTCCACCTTTCCTACCATGCTCATACTGTCATCCAGTACATACACATTATTCTGCGACATATCCCGACCCGAGCTCCAGGTGTTCCCTACTGTCGTAGCCACCCGGAAATAACCATTATGTTCATCCATGGAAAACTGATTAAGCAGCGTTCCCGGAACCTCACCTTTCGAAAGATACGTTACCTTGCCCTGATCCAGTGAAAACTTATAGATCTGCGTACTTTCTGTCTGCGTACGGCTCGGCATCATACTGCTTAAACTGTTATCCCTTACATCTAACGTCATAATCTCGATCGGATGATAATTATATCTCTGCAAAGCCACATACAGATGTTCCTGGGAAACATAGATATTTTCCCCTGCCCCTAAATAAGTAGAAAGCTGCACCTTTTCCCCCTGCTGTGCTAAATCCAAACCGGCAATGACCAGATAATTCGCTTCCCTTACCGGCCGAATATATCTGATTTCCCCATATGGAACTGTCGCAAATTCTCCATTAATCGCGGTATCCCGGTAAACCGGCGCCGCGCAGTCTTCTTTTCCGTCATAGTATCTATATGTGGGACAGTTCGTCACAAAATAGAGATATGAGCCAATTTTACGGGAAGAAAGATAACTTCCCTCAACCTCTATTTCCCTTACCTTGGTAATCTTCGTTTTATCCTGAATATCGTAAATAATTACTTTTACATCATTCTGCACCAAAACCTGCGGTTCATTCTGCAGTTCGTCCTGCGGAACGAGCCGCTCCTCCTTTAAAATGTAGTTCAGTGTATTTCTTCCTATGACCACCAAATATTGCTCGTCGAGGTAGAGTTCTTGCGGCTGAAAACCTTGCTCCGCAAAATTCAAAGTAGCCACTACTTGCATTTTCGCGGCCGGATAGGCCTTGGTGACCAAAACCCGCCGATTGTTCACATGATAAAGATATTGTCCATCAGTTTTCACTATATCGGCCTCATCCACACCCTGAACCTGGGTATTGGTTCTGGAATAATCTCCGTCAGAGGAACTATACGCCTTTTGTTTATTCTGCATTTCCGGTGCTTTAGCCGTACTCTGTACACTGTCTTCCTTGGCGCTAATACCGTTAGCCATTTCCGGGAGGGCCATATCAAAAATAATCCCTCCACCAGCTAGCCTCTTTTTACTATATTCGTCTTCCGTATCAACTAACAGCTTCGCTAAATTCTCCGCCGAATCAACGGTCGGCAGATTATTTACTTTAGCTATCAAGCGATCAAGCAACGACTTTTCGCTCTTCGGATCAAAAGGATTGTCTTTTTCGCCAATGATCACTAACCCACGGTCATAAAAAACCTTTTTGCCAAAAGCCTCGCTAATCGCCCGCAGCGGCACGAAAGTCCGGCCATCGACAATTTCCGGAGCAGCGTCAAGCTTTACAAACTTACCATTAATGCTCATTTGGGCATCACCGGGTAATAATCTGATCGTTTTACTACCCGAGGTCAATGTTACAGCCGAAGTAGCTTGCTCCCAACTAATCTGAGCTTGCAAATTCTGGGCAATAAACCGTAACGGTACTAAGGCCCTCCCTTGCTTTACATAAGGCGTAATATTGGTATTACTGCTTTCCACCTGTATTTCTGCATTATTGACCTGTGCTAACGAGCTGCCGGCATACAAGACAATCGCATTTTGCATTCTTTGCTGTAGAATTGCCTCTGGATCTCCATTTTGCTGTGCACTAATTGCCGTAGTCAAATTTGGTTGGAAAATAGCCAAAACTCCTATTACTAAGACAGCAATCAGCACAATAAGCATCGCCTTGCTTTTAACCGTTTCTTTCACGTTCGCTCACTTCCTTTGTTATCTTTTTCCTATAACAGTATTTCTTTTTTAATTGACGTTTTCCTTTTGAAAATGTTCCCAATAACAAAAGAAGTAAGCATAACTACCTTGCAGTATACCTACTTCTTTCCCGGAAAAACTACTTTGCTGTTGATCTGACAATATTTCTCGTGTCAGCTTAATTGAAATTAAATACTGTCTAAATTGATGTCTACCGGTGCTACCGGTATTTCCTCGTCGGTCTGCGTGTAATCGGTCAGGAAATCGCCTAGCCGATGCAAGGCTGTTGTAAGTATATCTACCGGAGCTAAATAAACAACGCGAAAATGGTCCGGTTCTGGCCAATTAAAGCCCGTGCCCTGCACCAGCATAACCTTCTTTTCCCGGAGAAAATCCAAAATAAACTTATAATCATTCACAATATTAAACTTCTTGGTATCAATTTTCGGGAACATATAAAACGCCCCCTTCGGCCTGGTACAAGAAATCCCCGGAATACTGTTCAAAAGGTTATAACAGGCTTCTCGTTGCGCTTGCAGTCTACCTCCCGGTACCAGCAATTCCGTTAAACTCTGGTATCCGCCCAGCGCCGTTTGAATCGTATACTGTGCGGGAACATTACTGCATAACCGCATCGAAGAAAGAGTATTCAAGCCTTCAATATAGTCTTTAGCCAAAACCTTGTTTCCGCTGACAACCATCCATCCCGCTCTGAATCCGGCAATCCGGTGTGATTTGGAAAGCCCGTTAAAAGTAACAAAGAAAACATCTTCGGAAAGAGTGGCTGTTGACACATGGTGAGCATCATCGTAAAGAATCTTATCATATATTTCATCCGAGAAAACAATGAGCTTATGCTCCTCCGCAATCTTCACAATCTCCCGCAAAATTTCCACCGGATATAGCGCTCCCGTGGGATTATTCGGATTAATAACAACAATTCCCTTCGTTCTAGGTGTGATTTTTCTTCTGATATCGGCCAAATCAGGGTTCCAATCAGCCTGCTCGTCACAAAGATAATGAACTGCTGTACCTCCGGAAAGGGTTACCGCCGCCGTCCATAACGGATAATCCGGCATGGGCACCAAAATCTCATCACCGTCATTCAATAGAGCCTGCATTGCCAGCATAATAAGTTCGCTCACGCCATTACCGGTATAAATGTCCTCAACATCCACATCCGGAACCTCTTTCTGCTGATAATACTGCATGATCGCCTTCCGTGCGGCAAAAATCCCTTGTGATTCGGAATATCCTTGCGCCACCCGTAAATTATGAATAACATCACGTATAATCTCCGGCGGGGCAAATAACCCAAAGGCGGCAGGATTACCGATATTCAGCTTAATCAGCTCATACCCGTATTTCTCCAGCTTTTTGGCCTCTTCCATAACTGGTCCTCTAATGGCATACTTTACATTATCCAGCTTATAAGATTTCTTGTATAACGACATAGCCATCACTACCTTTTCTTTTCCGTTTCTTTTCTTAGAGAATATTATATCTATTCTATCATAAATAACAAGTTATTCACGAAAAATAAGTCCTAAAAATAATCTTTATCAAATAGTTATTTGACGGGAAGCAAAAATAAGTTTATAATAAAATTCAGATAATTAAAGGTCTTTCATACTATGAGATTAAAAGGAGGACTGCTCTAATGCCAAAAGACAACATTACCGATCAAAAAACTCCGGGGATTGGTCGTCTGAAAAAATTAGTTGTTTGTTCAGTTATGCTGGTGATGATGTGCTCACCGCTGACGGCGTTTGCCAGTGTGGAAAGTGAAGGTTTTAATTTTAACTATGACCCATATAAAGCCATCTTTGAAAATGTACCCAAGATAAAGTACCTGAAAATGTTCCAAAAGAAAGATACCGAAAATAAATCAACCAAATCAAAAGTACTTTCCATTAAAAAGGATCACACCGGGATTTCCTTCAACATTAACAGCAATTTTAAAAAGGGTTACATTAAATTAGGGAAAAATAACGGGAAATACTCCGGTTTGTCTATCTTTGAACAAACAAAACTGCCTTTCAATAAAGAATTTAAGTATTCGATCAAACTGGACTGATTTTTCGCTCATTCTGTTTTAATCTGAATGGCAAAGGAGTGTCTTACGGTATAACACCGTAGCAACACTCCTTTTCTTTTCCCATTTTTCGCCTACCGTCTTTCGCCTTTGATGCTTTCCTTCTCCTTTGTTGGCGTTATTCCACGGTTACCGTTCTGGTTTTCTCAGCCCAATTAACTGTAAAGCCTAAATATTCACCCACATAGCGGGCGGGCAACATTGTCCGTTCATTTTTGATCACCGGACAAGTATCCATTGTCCGCTGCTGCCCATCAACTACCGCCTGGGTACTATCAATCTTTAATAATAAGGTATGCTCCTGTCCCTTAATCTCAACAGTCCGCTTTGCTTCATCCCAATCAACCGCAGCTCCTAAGGCTTCGAGTATCGCCCGCACCGGAACCATCAGGCGATTATGTGTATCGATATATGGTTCGGAATCAAACGCGACATTCTTTCCCTGCACAATCACCCTTAAAGGAGGCGGCGTCTGATCGGGCCCCGGCAACTCAGGTTGTTCGGGCTGTTCGGGCTGTTCAACTTGTTCCGGTGTCTCTGGCTCTTCCGGCTGTGCAAGCTCTTCTGTCTCTTTTC
>CAZVLC010000121.1:0-5080 GCA_964627885.1 uncultured Peptococcaceae bacterium | reverse complement strand
CACAAGGATATGACCGAAAGGTTGCCGGTGATTAACAAACAATTGGCGCAGCAAGTAAAGTATGTCTTGGAACAAAACAAAGCGGAAAGACACATCAGAGGTGGAGAGGCCACCAGAAGGAAATATAAAGAGGCGCAAGAAAATTGACATTTATATTATTTTGTGTGAAAAAGGAGGAAAAGGAGGCAAATGTGTAGAATTAAGCTGTAGATGGAATACGTGTGGGCAGGTGTTAATTTCATGTTCTTAAACTTTGGCGAAGATATAGGGATTGACCTTGGGACGGCGAGTATACTTGTTTACGTTAAAAACAGAGGTATCGTATTAAATGAATCCTCTGTTATTGCCATAGAAAAAAACACCGGACAGCTTATTGCCGTTGGTGAAGAGGCCCGGCAAATGTTAGGCAGAACTCCCGGCAACATCGTGGCGATCAGGCCGATGAAGGAAGGCGTTATTGCTGACTATGATGTGACGGAGAGAATGCTTAAATATTTTATCGGCAAAGCCATGGGACGCGGCTTCCTTTACAGACCACGGGTAATTGTGGGGATTCCCTCCGGGGTTACCGATGTGGAGGAGAGAGCGGTGAGGCAAGCCGCTATTTCAGCCGGAGCTAGACAGGCCTTTTTAATTGAAGAACCTTTAGCTGCTGCGCTTGGAGCCGGATTAGAGATTAGTGAGCCAAACGGTTCCATGGTTGTGGATATTGGTGGCGGTACCACCGATATTGCCGTGTTGTCATTAGGCAGTATTGTCACCAGTAAATCCATTCGCATCGGCGGAAATAAATTTGATGAAGCTTTGATCCGTTATATGCGCCGTTATCATAATCTGATGATTGGCGAAAGAACGGCTGAAGATATGAAGATCCAAATAGGCACCGCTTATCCACAGGAAAAGGAAGACGCTTGGTTGGATGTGCGGGGCAGAGATTTAGTCAGCGGTTTGCCGCGGACAATTAAGGTTACAGCGATAGAAGCATATCAGGCTATAAAGGAATCTGTTGAGACAATTTTAAGCGCGACGAAAGAGGTACTGGAAAAAACCCCGCCTGAGTTATCCGCAGATATAATGAATAAAGGGATTGTACTTACCGGGGGAGGAGCTCTTCTGCACGGATTGGACAAGTATTTGTCTGATCATACAAAGCTACCGATTAGTATTGCGGAAAACCCCATTCAGTGTGTTGCCATTGGTACGGCTAAAGCGCTCGAAAAAATTGATTTATTGGAAAACGCCCGTTCTTTAAAGACAGTCAGGCGATAAAGGCAGGAAAATAGCCGAATAAGTGTAATGATCATCAGGTGTATCAGGTGAAAAAATTCATTGAAAGGAGGGTTGAGGAATGCTAAAAGGACTATATACCAGTGCTCAAGGGTTATCTGTGCTAACGCGTCAACACGAAGTAACGACCAATAATCTGGCAAACGCTAATACGGTAGGATACAAAAAAGACTACATGGTAGCGGCGTCATTCCCGGAAATGCTCTTATACCGACTAAACGACCCCGAAACGCAGGGAAGGGACAATCCGGTGGGAAATATTGCGATGGGCGTTAAAGTCGAGAATGTATGTACAGATTATAGCAATGGGGCAAAGCGAGCTTCTGATAATCCTTTGGCGGTGGCAATTGAAGGTGATGGCTTTTTTGTGGTGAGTACCCCACAGGGAGAACGCTATACGAAAAACGGTGAGTTTGGGATGGATGCAGAAGGACGGGTTATTACCCAGGACGGCTACACTTTGCAAGGGCAAAAAGGTGAAATAAAGACGGCAAACAGCGATTTTCAGGTTGACCGGGAAGGCCGGGTTTATAGTAACGGAGTGGAGATTGATCGTTTGCGGATAGCCAGTTTTACGACGCCTTTAACGAAGGAGGGTTCTTCTCTTTTTAAAGGGGATAATCCTACGGAGATAGCTAGGCCTGTTTTACGCCAAGGTTTCGTGGAAGATAGCAATGTCCAGCCGGTAGCGGAAATGATTAACATGATTGAAGTGATGCGCTCGTACGAGGCTAATCAAAAAGTGCTGCAAACCATCGACGGTACGCTGGATAAGGCGGTTAATGAAGTAGGGAGAGTGTAGAACCCTAGCGAATTTCTTTAAAATGAGGCCGGCCTGCTTGGCAGGAGCCTCCGCGACTTCCGACCGATAGAGGAAGTCAAACTTCTAAACACTATATTAATGAATAAAACTGTTTCAATGATCATTGTTGATCAAGTGAAAAGGAGGCTAAAATAATGAATCGTTCGCTTTCTATTGCCAGTTCCGGGATGAAAGCCCAGCAATTAAACCTGGATATTATTTCTAACAATCTGGCGAATGTGAATACCACGGGGTTTAAAAAGAGTCAGGCTGATTTCCAATCTCTTTTTTATCAGTCTTTGCAGAGGCCGGTTGTTTCTCCGGAGAGCGGTCTGAATAGGTTTGGGGTTGAGGTAGGGACAGGCGTAAAAGTTGCCGCTACCAAAACGATATTTGGGGATGGGATTTTAGAGCAAACAGGAAACGATCTTGATTTAGCCATTGAAGGTCGTGGATTTTTTATGGTTGAACTACCCAATGGTGAAGTAGGGTTTACCAGAGGGGGTTCTTTTCGTATTGATGGACAAGGGTTTATTGTCAATCCGGACGGTTGCCGTATTTTATCTACGCAAGGAAATGCATCTCCTGAAAATAGCCTTTCCCTCGGGGGTGAGGAATTAAGGTATCTGCAGCCGGATACCGAGGAGCTTACGGTGAATATCGCGACGGATGGCACGATCACTACGGAAAAAGAGATTTCCTCTCCACCGGTATTGGAATTAGCCTATTTTACTAATCCGGGCGGGTTGGAAGCGGTTGGCTCTACTACCTATGTCGCAAGTGATGCTTGCGGTGAGGTTTTGGTCGGGCAACCGGCGGCGGAAGGTTTTGGGGTGATTCGTTCCAGCTTTTTAGAAGAATCAAATGTGCAGATTGTGGATGAGATGGTAAAGATGATTATGGCGCAAAGAGCATACGAAATCGGCTCTAAGGCCATTCAAACCTCTGATGAAATGATGGGACTAACCAATAACCTGAAACGGTAATCAAATCAAAAAATGAATGATGAATATGGTAAATAATGAAGCAACGTGGGAATAACAGATAAAAAAAGAGGGAGGGGATACGAATGGAGATTAATTCCCTCATGGGGCCCGGTCAAGCTACAATTCTTAACACCGGCAGTACTATCGCCCGGGAACAGAGTAGTTTTCAGCAAACTCTTGAGAAGATGCAAAGGATGCAAAACACCCATAAGCAAGAGCCCCAAACAGGAGCGAAGAATGAGCTTCAGGGAGCCGCTGTTGAAGAAGATGCCGCTTTGAAAAAGGCTTGTCAGGAGATAGAGGCAATTTTTATCCAGCAGATGCTGAAGCAAATGAGGGCGACTGTGCCGAAAAGTAATTTAATTCCCGAAAGCATGGCCACTAATTTATACAGAGAAATGCTCGACAGTGAGTATAGCAAATTAATGGCTGAATCCTCGCAAAGTTTAGGAATCGCTGAGTTGCTGTATGAACAGCTTAAGCCACGGTGAATTAAAAGCAGACAGGAGAACAATTCTCCTGTCTGCGGTCTATTTAGCTCTTTGTAAATGAGCTATATTTGCTTCATGTTCGATTGATCGAAAGGCGAGTCTTTCTAAAATTATTTCCTGTCGGTTCTGTGCAGCTTCAAGTGCATCTAATTTTTCATTGACCTCGATCCTGAATTCGATTAGCATTGCTGTTTGTTCAGATACAGCATCAAGTTTCTTTTCGATACGTTCCAAACGATCTTCCAGTTTAGCTTGCCGTTGTTCAAGTTTGGCAAAACCCTGTTCAAGTCTGGTTTGTCCTTCGGTTAAAGTCTTCAGCTGTTGAAGCACCAATTCCTGAAATTGAGCATTCTCCACTTAATCACCGCCCTTATGATTTGATGAGCTTTGGCAATTATGATATAATCATTTTATCAATAATTAAGTAAAAAGGGAAGGTCGGTTCGTAAAAATAAACGGAAGAATTTAATAACAGTAGAAAAAGAGCCGGCAGCATAATTAGCTACCGGCTTTACCTTTTAATGAGGAAATCATTATGAATCATGATGTAATCGGGGTTGTTCGTCCCCCATGTCTTTAGCCTTGGTTTCCTTGATAAACGTTATTTGATCATCAATATCATCGATTCTGATTAGGATGCTCATTTTATTGCCGGCGCCGGCATTTCTCCAAGCATCTAATAAACGGGTACGTTCTTTGTAAAGGTTATTTAGTTTGTCTTCGCTCATTTTGTCACACCTCGCTTGCTTTGACATAATCTGTTTACCAGGATGTTTAAGAAGGAAAGAATTTATAAACATTGTTTTTAATATTATATAACATATAAACAATAATGTAAAATATATTTGCGGAATATTTTGTGGTATTATTCGCCAAATTCAAATAGCAGGATTATGTTTTTTAGTGTAGAATAATAATGGTTACCTATGAAACCTGCCGAAAAACTTGATAAGGGGTTTGCTATGATGAAAAAAATTGTATTGCTCCCAGTAATCTGCGGATTGCTTTTCTTGATGTTCAGCTATACACTTTTCGCGGAGGAGCAATTAATGACAAAACTGTTTTTTGATAATTGGCTGCAGACGAGAACTCAACCACTAGAGCAAAGTATATCCAGATTAAAGGGACAATATGCAGTCATGGCAAAAGATCTTGCTCAATTGAAAGATTCCTTGCTTACGGAAATCGAAGTAGTGATTGGGCATAAGACTGCACAGGTTGATGGCAGCCCGGTGAGCTTAGATGTGGCCCCGCTGATTATGAACAGTCGGACCATGGTGCCTGTCCGTTTTGTCGGCGAAGCCTTCGGGGCAAGTTTTGCCTGGGACGAAGCGACGCGTAAGGTGACCTACTTTGGCCGCACGAAGGAAATAGTGCTTTATATTGAGCAAAAGAAAGCGCAGGTAAATGGAACGACCATTAACCTGGATACAGCTCCGGTCATCGTCGAAGGAAGAACGTTGGTACCCCTTCGCTTTGTCAGTGAACACATGGGGGCTTTGGTTGATTGGAAC
>CAZVLC010000120.1:0-5082 GCA_964627885.1 uncultured Peptococcaceae bacterium | reverse complement strand
CACCTCTTTCCGAGAGTTCTTATGTGACCCTCTACCTAATAGCCTTGGGAAAGTGATGAATCTGACGGTTTTGAAAAATAAATAAAAAAATAATGCCCGCTAAGGAAATCAATCCTCAACGGGCATTATCATTTCATAACATATTCAGTTAAACCTTCGTGCAGTAATCCAGCGAAATCCAACCAGCACCGCTTTTCAAGCGTCCCCATTTGGATGCACCCTGTCCATCAGCTTCTTCCACGATGGTGTATGTACCAACAGGAATGTACTGCGTTCTGGCAAAATTCGTGCCGGGGCCTTTGCGGATGTTCAGGTCGGAAATAGACACACGCACCATGTACGGCACTGCCCCCACATTTGGGTAGAGTACCTTCCCATATTCATCAAACACAAAGTAGCCTGCATTCTTATCCACGCAGGCTTTCGCATTGGCAAGACTGTGGTATGCCCCAAGCTGACTCTTGGCATCTGCCCAAGTCTTACGCACACGATACCATGTGGAAGTATCGGCTGACGGAGTCTGTGCTACACCACCAAGTGCTGCCGTAACCTTCGCCGCCAGATCGCCAAGCCTTGCATACAGCCAATCACCCGGACAGCTTTTATTGGCAAACCAACGATGTACGGTAATCACCATCTCATCAGACTTTGGAGCATAGTTTAAGGACTTGTCCTTATCGGCAAACCACAGAAGTTTGCTCTTGCCGTTACGCCTGCAAATATCTGTACAGAGTTTGATAAGAGTCGCATACACCGCACTGTTCATGGTATACGGCTCGGTCTTATCACTGGCACATTCAATCGTGATGGCTCTCTGGTCATTGGCATTACTGGAGGTACACCAAGAACGGTTCTTTTCCTCCACGCAGAGTGACACCCTGCCGTCCGTGCCGATTCCATAATTGCAACTTGCATCTCGCCCTGCCCGGTTTGCGGGAACATATCCACGGGCTGCACCTCGCAGATGGCGTAGCCGCCGTCAACGAGGCGGCGCAGGTCTCGTGCCAGGGTGGCCGGGTTGCACGAAACATACACCACCCGCTCCGGCGCCACCTCGATAATGCTGTCCAAGAGTGCCCGGTCACAGCCCTTGCGAGGCGGATCCACAACTACCACCTGCGGGCGGGCCCATTTTGCCGCCATTTCCGGCAGCACTACTTCCGCTTTCCCCTGCAAAAACTCCACATTGCCGACGCCATTGCGGGCGGCATTTTTTTGCGCATCCGCTACCGCTGCCGGCACAATTTCGATTCCCGTTACTTTCCGCGCCCGCTGGGCTAAAAACAAGCTGATCGTCCCGATGCCACAATATGCATCAACCACTTCTTCCTCGCCTGTTAACGCCGCAAACTCTAAGGCCTTTTCGTACAACACCGCGGTTTGCACACTGTTAATTTGAAAAAAGGAAGCTGGGGAAATAACAAAAGAAAAAGGACCAATTTTATCCTCAAGCCAGTCCCGACCCCAGATTACCTCAATCTGCTTCGCCGTATTTCCCAAACCGACATTATTTCCCGAATTCCCTCTATATTCATCCCCCAACACAGTGCCGGCGGCTCTAGTGTTTTTGTTCTGACACACGCCGACAACTTCGGGAAATTTCCGGGAAATTTCCCGGGCAATATCTTCTTTTTTGTCACTGTATGGACCCGAATAGATAAAAACAACCAAAATCTCCCCGGTTGCGTGACTCTCCCTTAACAAAACATACCGCAAACCGGGCACCCCAGCTTCGGCTTCCGCTACCTTGACCTGCTCCGCCGTCAGTAAACCCTCCAAAAACTTCACCAAATCAGTCACTTTCGGGGAAAACAAATGCTGACAAGGCTCTGCCACCAGCGAATGGGAACCCTCCTCAAAAAAGCCCAGCTTGATCTTTCCCTGTTGGAGCCCCACCTGAAAATGTCCTTTATTCCGATAACCCCAAGGATTGGCCATTCCTAATACAGGCTGAACTTTGATCTCCGTAAAGCCACCCAACCGGCGCAAAGTATCCTGCACGATGTCCTCTTTTATTTGCAACTGTGCCGCATAATTAACGTGTTGCAACTGACAGCCGCCACATTGGGCAAAAACCCCGCATGCCGGAGCAATCCGTTCACTGCTGGGTTTTAGTATCTCAATTATTTTTCCTCGCAGAAAGCCTTTCTGGCTTCGTTTTGCTCCGTCTACTTCCACCAGCACTTGCTCACCCTGCAAGGCTCCGGGCACAAAAACCACCCGGCCCGCAATCCGCCCCACGCCCGCTCCTTCGTGAGTGTAGCCTGTGATCTCTACTATTTCTTGCGCCGTACTATCCTGCTTTTGCTGCTGTCTCCCGGCCACCGGCCAGCCCTCCTATTCTAATCTTCAATCGTTAATCCATTACTTTGGCGGCTCTATAAAGACCGGATATGTAGCAATCTCCGGAATGATGGCTTTTTCATATTTACCGCCGGAACCCTCGACGAAATTATAGACTTCCTTCTCATTATAATTTACGGTCACATAATTTTGACTATATCCGTTCTCATCCTGCACCTGATAATTAATGTTTATGATGTTGTTTTCCCGATATAAAAAGCCCGTAATTTCCGCGTTTATCGCCAAAGTCGTGATCCGCTGAAGTATAACCTGCGCCCCCTGAAATTGGAGGAATTGTTCCTGTGAAATCTCAATGGCGCCATATTCACGGAATTTATCTTCCTTTGAGTGGGTATCAATTGCCTTGGCAAAGTACAGGTAATAAGGCTTCCATGTATGTCCGGAAAACCCATCCATTTGCTTATCATATCCGTAATCGTATGTATCATGAATCAGTTGCAGCTGTCCGTCCGCCACCTGGAGAGAGCCCTTCGCATAATCAAAATACCTATAGAGCTGATTATCCACTACCCCGTACAAATAGGAGCAACGGCCGGTAGCATACTCGTTGTATACATGTAACATCTTGATCCCGTCAAACGTCATTACCTCAGGATCAAAGGAAAAATGGGTAAAACAGTCCTCCTGCACTAATTGGCTGGCTTTATCATTCACAAACCAAACCTTGCCCTCGAGCCATGCATAGGTGCCTTCAAAAGTCTCCAGCTTACCGGTTAGAATAAAGGCTTCCTTCGTCCCATTGGCATCAAAATCCTCGCAAAAAACTATCAATACATTCTCATTCCCGCCCGTTTTGGCATCCTGCTGAAATCTTTCCACCAAGGCCTTTTCCTCTTGGGTTTCGGTTTCTGTTGCTTTGGCGTTTGCCTCACTATCTAGTTTTTCTCCTGCCTCCGGACGCCCGCTTTCCCCCGTAGTTGCTTGATCGACTGCTTTTTTCCCGGCGGCATCATCTAAAGTCCCCTTGTCTGGGGCCCCTGTACAACTAACTAAAAAGCCTAAACACAAGCTACTAATGAAGATACTAATTACCATAATGTGCAAATATCCTCTTTTTGACATCTTCTAAATCCTCCCTCCTTCTGCCTCCTGAAACATCTTCCCCGATCCTTTACTCGTTCATCAGTTCCTCTTCGTAATCGGGAAAATCATCAAGCACTTCAAACCGGTTATTTAATACCATCATTTCCCGCCCATTTGTCACAACCCCATAACTGCAAGGCACGTCATTACTCATATAGCTTTTGAGCTGGCTTAAGCCGTCCTTAATATCCACACTCACTGCTTTTACCTCCACAAACAGAAAAGGTCTGCGCTGTTTCTTCTCACCTTTCCGATAGACCACAATATCAACAGCCCCCGCCTTGGAGAAAGTATATACCGGGTATTCAACGTCGATTAAGCTCAGCGGATAATGGTAAGTGTTAATTAATTCTTTAAGAAACCACTGCCGCACCTTTTCTTCATCTGTGTAAATGTCTTTTACTTTTTCCCTGAACAAATATTCCTGATAACGAATTTGATGAAACGCCCGAACCCGCTTTTCCGTCGACAACCGCAAATAATCAGGGCTGATTTCGTTAATAAACTTCGATACCGGGCCGCTGGTGGTCAGATACAGCATTTCACTTGCCCGGGTCATCCCCACATAAAGCAACCTTTTTTCCGTCGATTCCTGGAACTCCTGATCATCAGTATCTTGATAAGTAACAAACGGCATTATTTTTTGATTCAGCCCGATGATAAATACGGCCTTGAATTCCAAGCCCTTTACCGCATGCATCGTCAAAAGCTTAACCGAATTCTCCTCGAAGTTTACCTCCGAACGATCAAGCAACGCTGTCGGTATTTTACGTCCGTCAAAATACTCCTTCAGTGCCGCTAACTGCTTCCTTTTGCGGGCAATGATCGCAATATCTTTATAGTTGACCTTTTGCAAAAGATAATACCAAATCTCATTCCACACATATTCAGTCTCCTGCTCCGGTGTACGGAAAGGCTTAAAAACGGGATAGCACCCTTGTTTCTCAATCAAATCCGGTACCACAAAATGCTCATCGTTCATAATAATTGGGTCATTTTCAATTAAACTATAAGCCGCCTGGGCAATCTGCAAGGTAGTACGGTAATTTTTCGTTATTACAAAACTTTTTCCGGTCATATCAAACCCTACGCTGGCGAAGCTTCTTCCTTTCACCAGCCAGGCATGCGGATAAATACTCTGCGTGGTATCGCATACAAACATAATGCTGGCATTTTCCTTCGGCAACAACAGTTTGGCGATAAACTCCAGTTGCACCCGGGTTAAGTCCTGACTCTCATCCACGATAATATAGGAATACTGTTTTTCCACGTGTTCATTTATTTCTTCCAAGGCTATAATTGCCGCATCGTTAAAATCGATCAAACCCTTTTCCGCCATGTTTTCCTTGAATATCCGCATCAATTCAAAAATCGCATAGCGCACGCGGGAGTTTTTCGGCAGCTTTTGGGGCCCTTCCTCCGCCTGAATTTTGCTTGTTCTTCCCAGCCTGTCTGCCGTCTGATACTCCTCCAACTCTAAATAATGGCACGCCTTAATCCAATCAATTTCATACAAAAGAAAGGTAGCATATTTCTGATCTAATAGCGACACATCAGGAATTTCCTTCTGCAACTCATGAATACAATATTGAATCACCTGATACCTGATATGATTATCCGTATTAATCGTTAGGT
>CAZVLC010000119.1:0-5100 GCA_964627885.1 uncultured Peptococcaceae bacterium | reverse complement strand
TACGGGATTTAGTCCGCCAGAAAAATTTAAAAACCGTCTTATGCCAGCGGATGACCGTTTCCGGCTTGACCAATACCAGGGCATCTTGCCAGGCCGGGAAAAACCTTGCTAACAATACCCACAAACAACGCAAGGCCGGTTTAAAGCGGTGTCCACTTCAATAATTACATCCGTTCATTTCACTCTAACTTCTCTCGCCTGGTGAATGAATGGAATACTGTCATAGGCGGCAAACTAACTGATAGTGAATTGACAATTTTCCGGGAGGCAAAGTGTAATGAGTAATAGCGGCGCGATTGAAGAAATGATAGAAAAAGGGAAATTAGCCTTAAAAGAAATGATTAAATTATCGCAAGAGCAGGTTGACGGTATTATCAAAGAGGTGGCTTTAGCAGGTTTGGAGAATCATATGAGACTGGCTCGTCTGGCTATTGAGGAAACAAAAAGAGGAGTATACGAGGATAAATGTATCAAAAACCTCTTTGCTTCCGAATACATTTACCATAGCATTAAGTATCAGAAAACGGTGGGGATTATTGAGGAAAATGAGGAGGAAGGATATTTTGATCTAGTTGAGCCGGTTGGAATAATTGCCGGGATTACTCCGGTGACCAATCCAACTTCGACAACGCTATTTAAGTCCTTGATTTCGCTCAAAACCCGAAACCCAATCATTTTTGCTTTTCATCCCGGTTCACAGCACTGTAGTGTTGAGACAGCGCGGTTAATGAGGGAGGCAGCGGTGAGAGCTGGGGCACCGAAAAATTGTCTGCAATGGATTGAGGAGCCCTCCATTGAAGCAACCCAAAACTTAATGATGAATGATGGTGTATCGTTGATTCTGGCTACCGGTGGCTCTTCCATGGTAAAAGCGGCGTATAGTGTCGGAAAACCGGCGCTGGGGGTGGGGCCCGGTAATGTGCCTTGTTATATAGAAAAAAGCGCCGAGATCAGGCGAGCCGTTACCGATTTACTTCTTTCCAAAACCTTTGATAATGGAATGATTTGCGCCTCCGAACAAGCTGTAATTATTGATGAGGCTGTGTACCAAACCGTTATCGACTATTTAAGAGCTAACAGCTGCTATTTTTTGAATCAGGAAGAAATGAACAGCATTAGGGTAATGGCTATAGATGACCATGGGAATATGAATCCACAGATTGTGGGGCAACCCGCTTATCTAATTGCAGAAATGGCTGGGATAAACGTGCCGCAAGATACGAAGGTCCTTATCGCCGAGGTTGAACATGTGGGTCCGGAAGAACCGCTCTCACGGGAAAAACTTAGTCCGATCCTCGCTTGCTACAAAGTGCCGGATGCCGCAGCAGGCATTACAAAAGCGGTTGAGGTCGTCAATTTTGGTGGGTCCGGCCATTCGGCGGTTATTCATTCCCACAACCAGGAGGTTATTGAGGAGTTTGCGCGCTGCGTAAACACAGGTCGAATCATTATCAATCAACCCTCCAGTCATGGGGCGATTGGGGATGTCTATAATACGAACATGCCCTCACTGACCTTAGGATGTGGTTCCTTTGGCCGCAATAGTACCACCGCAAATGTCTCTTCCGTCAATTTAATCAACCGGAAGAGAGTAGTGAAGAGGAGATATAACATGCAATGGTTTAAAATACCCTCTAAAGTATATTTTCAGTTCGGTTCGGTACAATATCTCAGTAAAATGCCGGATATCTCCAAAGCTTTAATTGTCACTGACGAAATGATGGGCAAGTTGGGATACGTGGATAAAGTCTTATACCATTTAAGAAAAAGAACTGGGAAGGATTATGTTCATGCGGAGATATTTGATCAGGTTATCCCGGATCCGACCGTGGAAACAATCAGGCAAGGACTTGCCGTGGCCAACCGTTTTCAACCCGATGTGCTCATTGCTTTAGGAGGCGGTTCGGTTATTGATGCGGCCAAAGCAATTTGGCTTTTCTATGAATATCCGGATACAGCTTTTGTTGATTTGCACTTAAAATTTATGGATATCCGGAAAAGGGTCTTTAAGTATCCCTCTTTAGGCCAAAAAGCGAAGCTTGTGGCCATACCGACAACCTCCGGAACAGGTTCAGAGGTTTCCTCCTTTTCTGTCATCACAGATACGGAAAAGGACACCAAATATCCCTTGGCTGATTATGAATTAACACCGGATGTGGCTATTATTGACCCTGACTTTGTGCTTAGTGTTCCGCCTAGTGTTACGGCGGATACGGGTTTGGATGTGCTCACTCATGCTCTGGAAGCTTATGTTTCCGTAATGGCTTCGGATTACACGGATGCCCTCGCTATGAAAGCAATTCAGTTAGTTTTTCAGTATTTACCTCGTTCCTTCCGGGATAATCAAGATCAGGAAGCACGAGAAAAGATGCACAATGCCTCGTGTATTGCGGGAATGGCTTTCACCAATGCATTTTTGGGGATTAATCATAGTATGGCGCATAAGTTAGGCGGGGAATTTCATCTGCCGCATGGTCGGGCCAATGCGATATTACTGCCCCATGTAATCCTATATAACGCTTCTATGCCCACCAAATTCAATCCTTTTCCCAAATACGAGTATTATGTTGCCGAGGAAAAGTACGCGCAAATAGCGCGGATTCTGGGGTTATCCGGCTATACCGTTGAAGAAGGGGTATACAGTCTGATCCAGGCGGTGCGTAATCTGCTTACAGAGCTACAACTGCCTGTTACCTTGCGTGAGGCTGGTATTGATGAGCAAAGATTTTTACAGGTGGTAGATGAACTGGCCGACAAAGCCTTTGAAGACCAAAGTACTTCGGCAAATCCACGCATGCCGCTAGTAAAGGAATTAAAAGAGCTTTATTTAAAAGCATATTACGGCGAATAAGGAATAAATTTAAATAGAATTTAATCTAAGGTAAGTATGAGAAGATTACAAAACTGGGAGGACATCCTTATGCCATTGATTGCTTCTGTCGGTACAGCCGTACCCCCTTATGAGGTAAGACAGTCGGAATCCCAAGATTATGCCAGAAAGATTTTCCGGGATTCTTTTCAGGATTTGGAAAGGCTCTTACGGGTTTTTGAATCAATGCAAATAGAACGTAGATACTTTTGTACGCCGTTGAAATGGTTTGAAAAAGAACACAGCTGGGAGGAGAAGAATAATCTATTTATCGAAAAAGCAATTTGTTTGGGGGCAGAAGCAATCACCGCCTGTCTACGTAAAACGAAGCTTAAGCCCGTAGATATCGATGCGATCATCTATGTAAATTCCAGTGGCATAGCCACGCCCAGTATTGATGCCTATTTATCGAATCTTTTGAGTATGAAGGAAGAGGTAATCCGTTTACCGATCTGGGGGCTAGGTTGTGCCGGCGGTGTCGCGGGAATAGCACGAGGGCTTGATTTAGCCTTAGCTCATCCCCGAGGCAAAATATTAGTTTGTTGTATTGAACTTTGTGGTTTGACTTTTGTTTTCAATGATCGTTCCAAATCGAATCTTATTGCGACCAGTCTTTTTGCTGATGGGGCTGCCGCTGCGTTAATTGTCGGCGATGAGGTTGAACAATCCCGCATTTTTTCTGAAAGAGCATCTGGGGAACAGGCTAATTTTGCGCCGCATATCCTTGCCGCTCAATCATTTACTTGGCCAGATACGTTGGGGGTAATGGGTTGGAATGTGCAAAAGCAAGGGATGACGGTGATATTCTCCAAAGATATTCCCACCTTAATCATGAAGAACATGCGAACACAAGTGGAGCGCTTTACCCAGAATCAAAATCTTTCTCTTAAAGATATCTCGCGCTTTATCATGCATCCGGGTGGTACGAAAGTGTTAGAAGCTTATGAGAATGCTTTAAATTTGGCACCGGATGTTCTTGATTCGGTGAAAGAGGTTCTAAAAAATCATGGCAATATGTCTTCCTGTACAGTTCTTTATGTCCTGGAAAAGGAGCTGCAAAGACAACATCAGCAAGGTGAGTACGGTATAATGTTAGCAGTGGGACCGGGATTTTCCTGTGAGCAGGTGATGCTTCGGTGGTAACTTGGTTTGGTATAGTATTTCTCGGGGTGGTATTGCAAAGACTGGTAGAATTAAAAATCGCGCAAAGCAATAGTCAATTTGCCAAGGCGGCAGGTGGGTACGAGATTGGTCGGGAACACTATCCCATAATTGTGCTTCTGCATATAAGCTTTTTCCTTAGCCTTGCTGTGGAAACGTTTGTCACAGGTAATTTTCGAAAACCGCCGGTTGTGATATTTTTTACCACTTTTTTGTTGGCCCAGTTTCTGCGTATTTGGGTGATTATTTCTTTGAAAAAGATGTGGAACACCCGTATTATCCTAATTCCCAACAGTAAACCGGTAACCTGGGGACCATATCGCTATTTAAAACATCCTAACTATTTGGTAGTAATGATCGAGTTTCTGACCTTACCGCTGTCCTTTGGCGCTTTGTGGACAGCTTTTATTTTTAGTATTTTAAATTTTGCTGTCTTGCACAAAAGAATAAACGTAGAAGAAGCAGGATTAAAACAACTTCCGGCTTTTAAAGATTATTTTAACAGTTATAAATCGGGTTAAAAATAACAATAATAATGATAGTAGTGGAATTAGCAAAGGAGGCTTAAAGTATGTTTAAACTACCCCATGCGCAAAGAAGAATAGAGAAAAGACAGACAGCTCAGGTAGATGAAGGCGTAAGTATTACGCCAATGCCAATTACAATGGAGGAAGAAGTCACAATTACCTATGACGGACTTTTAGCGCAAAACAATGCGCAAGATCTATATCTTCATGTCGGAAGCGGTGAGAGCAGTAATTGGGATAATGTACAAGATATCAAAATGAAAAGAGTGAACAAATACTGGAGCACAAACTTGGTACCAACTGATTCGCCAATGCACTTTTGTTTTCACGATGGGGCAAATCACTGGGATAATAATGCTAATCTTAACTGGAGTGTGACGATTCATAACGGTCAATTAATTTAAGTATTAAAGGGACTGTATAAGTTACGGTCCCTTTAATACTTTTTGATTTATAAAAAGAGCTATCTTAAAAACCTCTAAATAGAAGGTAAGTTGTAAAATGAATTGCCCAAACATAACAAAATAGAGTGACTCACGTCAG
>CAZVLC010000118.1:0-5151 GCA_964627885.1 uncultured Peptococcaceae bacterium | reverse complement strand
TGAACTGCAGAGTAAAATTACTTCCTTGGAAGAGGAAAAAACCAAGCTAATGGAGCAGGTTACGGAGATACAAAATGAGGTAAATAGCTTAAAAACAGAAAAAAATATGCAGGAAGAAGTGGAAATAAATACGCAGAAGTTAGCGGAATATTACCGTGAAATGGAGCCTGAAGCGGCGGTGAAGATCATGGAGAATCTTGATGATGATACTATTCTTTTGCTGTTGTCTCTTTTGGAGAAAAAGCAATCAGGAGAAATTATTTCTTTGATGGATCCCCAGCGAGCAGCTTTTCTGACAACATTACTGTTGCAGAAAGGAAGTTAATCTTAAAAATGATTACATCGAAAGGAGGTGAGAACGATGGAAAACATTGGCGCAGTATTGGTAGATAATGTGCAAACTGCCAGGGAAACTCAGAAGAAACAGCAAACAAGTAGTGCTGCGGAAGGCTTTTTGGCCATGTTCACAGCAATGCTGGGTTTGGGTAATGCTCAGACTAATCCTTCCACGACGGCATTTGATTACGTTGACTTTATGAGCAGCTTAACGGATTCTCCTGCTTCGTTGGTGCCTACATTGTCAGAAAATCTAGTGGAAGATAATACACAAAATGTCGCTGCTGAACTAATGGATAAAAATAATTCGCAATTTGACATTGCAAACTTCCTCAAGGCTCCAAATAGTGTAGTGCAAGCGGATCTTAGCGCAAATGCTGCAAGTATTGAACAACAGAATGAAAACGTACTACAGCTAGAGAATGAAAATAAACTACAGCTACAGAATGAAAACCAACAACAGAATATAGCCGAGTCCCCCCAAGATGAATTAATGTTTGAAGAGGCCATTGATAATGCAGCAGAGCACAATAAGCAAACTCAGGAGCTTTTTGGACAGGCCGATAATGAAATGCTGGTGCAGAAGGATGAGCAGTTGCCCGAAAATGTGTTCTTGAAAAACGTCGGAGAAGCACTAAGCAACGCCAACGAACAACCCGATGAAGTAACGATGGATGCTAAAAGAATGACCAAAGATCTTCCGGAGATAGTAATCTCAAAATTTAAGACGATGACCAAGGCTGATGGAGCTAAGGAATTAGTGGTTCAGTTGGAGCCCAAAGAGTTAGGAAAACTAGTTGTAAAATTAACATCGATCGAAGGAACGGTCTCAGTTAAGATTCTTGCCCATGCCCCCGTAACCCGTGAGTTGTTAGAAACCGGCTTAGGAAGTTTGCGCCAGTCATTTGCAGAACAAGGGATCCGTTTTGACCGAATGGATGTAGAACTAGGCGGGGAGCAGTTAAACCAAAGTTTTTACGAGCATCAGCAACATGAACAGGAACCTTGGCAGCACAGCAAATGGCTTGGGAAAAGCGGAGCGTATTATGAAACAGAGGACTATTTCGGTGATGAACTCCAGGAGATGACTGATCTTCAGAGCCAATTACCAAGCGGAACCTATGATTATTTAGTCTAGGAGGAAAGGAAGTGAGATAATGCAGGTTTCTGGCACGACTGGAAGTACCGCGACCACTACGGAAGCGCAGGATTCTAAGCTTGATAAAGCATTAGGAAAAGATGAATTTTTGAAGCTTTTAATAACAGAGTTACGTTATCAGGATGCGATGAATCCGATGGAAGACAAGGAGTTTATTTCTCAGATGGCCCAGATATCTAGTCTTGAACAAATGCAAAATCTGAATAAAACATTTGAAGAAGGCTTGTTAACCTTAGCGGAAGCTCAGAATAGTTACAGCGCGAACGTTTCTAATTTATTAGAAGTAATGCTCTATCAATCCACGCTGAGCAATTTTGGTCAAGGGTTAAATTTACTGGGTCGAGAAATTTCATACACTAGCGGCGAAGAAGAGAAAGAAGGAACAGTATCGTCTATTAAACAAGTTGATGGCCGTTATGTTGCGATTGTTGGTGAAGAAGAAGTGGCTCTTACCGACATTACATCAGTGAGGTAGGTGATTTCCATGGTCGATAAACCATTTATTATCCCACAACCAATTCAGCCAATTGGAACCGGTAAAATCCAAAAAACAAATAAGCCAAATTCTACAACGCCGAACTTATTTAATGAATTATTACAAAAAGAAATCGCCGGGGTCGGAGAACTGAAATTTTCCCGACATGCCCAAGAAAGACTGGAGGCCAGAAAAATTCAATTAAGAGAAGGCCATTTGCTAAGGCTGCAGGAGGCAGTTGAAAAAGCCGAAACAAAAGGCGCAAAAGAATCATTAGTAATGCTAGATGATTTGGCTTTTGTGGTGAGTATTAAGAATAAAACAGTGATCACGGCAGTTGATGGTGACAGCAGGAAAGGGAATGTCTTTACCAACATTGATAGTGCCATCATTAATTAAAACAAAACAGTTAAGGGGCTGGACCTCTTGGAGGAAGCCCCAGCCGGGGGACGACAGAACCTGGCTATGTGTAGGTAAAAAAAAGGAGGTCATGTGCTATGATGCGCGCGTTATTTGCCGGTATATCCGGTTTAAAGAATCATCAAACAAGGATGGACGTCATTGGTAACAATATTGCTAATGTGAATACGGTAGGATATAAAAAGTGCCGGGTCGCTTTTCAAGACATGTTAAGTCAAACACTGCGAGGAGCTTCTTCTTCGACAAGCACACGTGGTGGAATTAATCCAATGCAGGTTGGTTTAGGAATGTCTCTAGCTTCCATTGATGTAGTGCATACGCCAGGCAGTTCAGAATCAACCGGGAAAAACACGGATTTATCCATTGAAGGTGATGGGTTTTTCATGTTAGGTAGTGGTGAAAATATTTATTATACGCGAGCCGGAAATTTTGATTTCGATTTTAATATGTCCTTTTATAACAAGGGGAATGGGATGTTTGTCCAAGGAATTCTGGCGGATGCCAGCGGTGCGATAAATCCGAAAGGAGATATTGTCGATATTAATCTGGCTTCACAGTTTTCTTCGCCACCAAATGCCACCAGCAATATTACGTTTGCAAAAAATTTGGATGCGCGGGCCGAAATGGAAACTAATACGGATATGACTATGCATACAAACGGAACCGCGACCACATTTAAATTATCGACAACGTGTTTACCCGGTACTACTGTTACCGTAACAAATGAGTCGACCGGAACGGTACTTGCTCCGGCTGATTATACCGTGGATTATAACACAGGGGAAGTGACAATTGCCGCCGGTGCAGGGACTGGTAATTATTCAACTACTCATCAAACTCCTAACTATGCCACCAGTGTTTCGATTTTCGACTCGAAAGGTGATGTCCATACCGCTAATGTCTACTATACAAAAGTTGCTGATAATACGTGGGAAGTAGCTATGGCAATTGATGGTGTGTTTAATAGCGGGGGAACCGGCACCTTGGTTTTTGATTCGTTAACCGGAAAATTGGTGAGCTCAGATGTAACCAATGCGGTCCAAACTATTCCAGGGGCTGCTGATTTAACCTTTTCCTTGGATTTTGCCAATGCTACCGAGTACGCCGGTGAATTTACGATTACTTATATCAATCAAAATGGCTATAGCGCAGGCGATTTGGAGGACATCAGTGTCGATACAAGCGGGATTTTAACCGGTACTTTTTCCAATGGACAAAGAAGGGATTTGGCGCAGGTTTGTATTGCTACTTTTTCTAATCCTGCCGGTTTAATTAAGGTTGGGAATAGTCTCTATCAAGCCTCGACAAACTCCGGAGAACCGAATAAAGGTATACCTGGCATTGCTGGTCGCGGGGCTATTAAGCCTGAAACACTGGAAATGTCCAACGTGGATCTTTCCCAGGAATTTGTTGATATGATTATTACGCAACGTGGGTTCCAGGCTAATTCCCGTATTATCACTACTTCCGACCAGATTTTAGAAGAACTGGTCAACTTACGCCGGTAAGCAAATATTAAAAACGGCCCCCATCCCTGAATTAGGGGGTGGGGGCGGTTTTAGAAAGTTGGAGAGCAGATATGATTGAATTAACCAAACTGAATGGAGTCCTTTTTATTGTAAATGCCGAATTGATTGAGACAATTGAAGCCACTCCCGATACGGTGATTACTTTAATTAATGGACGAAAAATGATGGTTAAAGAGACAGTGGATGAAGTTGTCACAAAAGCAGTTTCTTATAAGAAACAGCTCATTGATACTTTTTAAGAAATTAAAGGGAAAGAGTTGAGCTTTGGTGATGGATATCTCAACTATTATTGGAATATTTTCCGGTATAATATTAATAGTGCTTGCTATAATTGATCAGGGAAGTTTATTAACTTTTTGGTCTGTTTCATCGTTATTAGTTGTCGTAGGCGGTGTGATTAGCGCGACCTTGATTCATTTTTCCTTAGAGCAGGTGCTTGGGGTGCTGAAGATTCTCAAGAATGCTTTTAAGCAAGATCCTTCCGAAGCATATCTTGTTATCTCTAAAATTGTGAAAATGGCCGAAAGGGCAAGAAGAGAAGGCCTTCTATCTCTGGATAATGAGCTCGTTGATGAAAATGTCGATCCTTTTCTTGCCAAAGGGGTGCAGTTGGTTGTTGACGGAACTGATCCGGAAATGGTACGCAGTATTTTAGAAACAGATTTAGACATGCTGGAAGAACGACATAAGATTGGAGCAAGCATATTTACTTCAATGGGAGCTAGTGCCCCTGCATTTGGGATGTTAGGCACTTTGATTGGTCTGATTTTAATGCTGAAGGATATTAATGATCCGGGCAAATTAGGGCCCGGCATGGCTTTGGCTTTAATCACAACCTTTTACGGGGCGCTTTTAGCAAATTTAGTATGTCTTCCTATCGCCGGGAAATTACGGCTTAGAAGCAAGCAGGAAGTATTAATTAAACAAATCATCATTGAGGGAGTTCTTTCGATTCAGGCGGGGGAAAATCCGCGGATTGTAACTGAAAAATTGAAATCGTATTTATATCCTAAGCAGAAGGTGATGTTCGAGGAACAAAGGCAAAGAGATATAGAAGAAAGACGAAGAGGCTATCTTAATGAGCAGAGTTAAGAGGAAGGAAGAAGAGCAAGAAAATACGCATCTTTGGTTACTTACATACTCTGATGTTGTTACGTTATGCTTAACATTTTTTGTTTTATTATATTCTTTTTCTTCTCTGGATGCGAATAAATGGAGGTCTTTGGTTGGGT
>CAZVLC010000117.1:0-5245 GCA_964627885.1 uncultured Peptococcaceae bacterium | reverse complement strand
TCGAAATAATATATTTACTGCTATATGTTCTAACCTTAACGCTATAGAAGATTTATGGAAGGATATAAGAAATTCTGCGACTGCAATTCCCTATTGGTTCTAAAAGTATTGGATACAAGGAATGCAAAAACAATTTGAGGGCATTAAAAATTGTATTTTAAAAGAGCTAAAAATGCAGGGATTCATAATTTGGTATGATTTGGGAAAATATTAGCAGGTACTAATCACAAAGTACATAGGAGGAGATAATATATGTGGATTGAAGAAATGTTTGGAGTAAAAAAGCCGATTATTGCATTGTTGCATCTTCGCGCTCTTCCAGGGGACCCTAAATTTTATAAGAATGGCAATATGGTTGAAGTGATAGCTGCGGCCAGACGAGAATTGATAGATTTACAAAACGGAGGTGTTGATGCCATTCTATTTGCAAATGAATTCAGCCTTCCTTATCAGCATAAAGTCGCACATGTTACAACTGCGGCTATGGGTCGTATAATTGGTGAGTTGGGCAAAGATATCAAGGTGCCTTTCGGTGTCAATGTCGTACTCAATCCAATGGCATCCATTGATTTAGCAGCAGCAACAGGTGCACAGTTCGTCCGCAATACATTTACTGGTGCATACATAGGTGAGAGTGGCATCACAAATACCGATGTTGCAGCTTATGTGCGTAGGAAGATAGAACTAGGATTGGATGAGCTCAAACTTTTGTACAAGGTCAATCCCGAGTCAGATGCTTATATCAGAGAGCGCGATATTCTCAAGATTACCAAATCCATACTGTTCCGCTGTGATCCGGATGCCTTGTGTGTATCGGGTGAGAGCGCGGGTTCTGAAACCAATTCCGATAAGATTATGGCCGTTAAATCCGTTTCTGGCGATGTTCCCGTATTCTGCAATACGGGCTGCACCAAAGAAAATGTTGCTGAAAAGATTAAGTATTCGGATGGTGCATGTGTAGGTACTGCATTCAAGACAGATGGCAAGTTTAATAATTTTGTGGATTCTTCTCGGGTTAAGGAGTTCATGGATATTGTTAAACAATGCCGTAAAAGTTATTAAAGTCCATAGATGCTTAGAGGGGGAAACAGGCTATGAAACAAAAAGAACTTTATTATATGGGTATCGATATCGGCACCTTTGAGACTAAAGGCGTGATCATAGATTCTAATTGTACAATCATTGCAACTCATACAGTAAATCATGGCCTTGAAAATCCGAAGGAAGGATATTTCGAGCATGATGCAGAGCTGGTATGGTGGAATGATTTCTGCAAGGTGTCGCAGATATTGATTGAAAAAACCGGCATCGGAGGTAGTAGTATTGCGTGTATTGGTGCAAGCACATTGGGAAGCGACTGTTTGCCGGTTGACGAAAATTGCAAACCGTTGCGAAAGGCGATTCTTTACGGAATCGATGCTCGTGCGTGTGAGGAAATTAGTTATCTGACAGATTATTATGGCGAAGAACGAGTGAAACAAATATTTGGTCGTCCGATCTGTACTGGGGATGTGGCAGCCAAAATCCTCTGGATCAAAAACCACGAGCCGGAGATTTATAAGAAGACATATAAATTTTTGACCGGCGTATCCTATATCGTTGCAAAACTTACCAATGAATATGTGGTAGATAGGTTTCTTGGACGGGCGTCTTTCCGTCCCTTTTACAGGGAAGATGGATCTATCGATGAGCAGATGTGTCAACTGTACTGCCGTCCAGATCAGATTGCACGAACTGCAACTGTTACAGATATTGCAGGATATGTCACAGAACAAGCCGCTGTTCAGACAGGTCTTGCTGTGGGCACACCGGTGATTACAGGTACGGGGGATTCGGCGGCTGAAGCGATCAGCACAGGCGTTCTTAAGGCAGGCGATCTGATGTTACAATTTGGTTCTTCGCTATTTATTTACTGCTGTACGGATCGCTTGGTGGAGGATGACCGGGTCAGAGGCAATATCTTCACAATCCCGGGTACATATAGCATCGCAGCAGGTACCAATGCAGCAGGTACGCTGACACGGTGGTATCGTGACAATATCTTTCCTGATTTGTTGAAAAAAGAGGAAGAAGGTAGCCTTAATGCTTTTAGTACTATGATTGATGGGCTGGATGAGATTCCACCAGGAGCTGATGGACTGATCACGTTGCCGTATTTAGCGGGAGAACGAACCCCAATCAACGATCCTAACGCAAAGGGTATGATTTTTGGATTAAAGCTAAATCATACACGAAAGCATCTGTATAAATCGGCACTGGAATCTGTCGGTTATTCTGTTGGACAACACATTGATATTTTTAAAGAACGTGGTGTGGTGCTCAATAAGGTAATGGCAGTCGGGGGTGGTACGAAAAATCGTGTTTGGATGCAGATAATCTCGGACATCACCAACATACCTGTTCAGATTGCGAAAATTACTATTGGTGCTTCTTATGGTGATGCATTGATGGCAGCAATGGGTACGGGGAGATTTAAAAGTTTTTCCGAATTGGAGAAGATAATTCAGATGGAGACAACTATTCAACCGGATAAGAAAAAACATGAGATATATAAAAAATACAGGAAGATTTATGATCTTTTATATTTAAATAACAAGGAACTGATGCATCAGCTCTAATGTAGAGATTAAAAATATGAGGGGGGAACTTTATGTTAAACCTTACCATGAACCAACTTTCGGGAATGAATTGCCACTACATTCACTATTCATTTGAGTACTTCTTGGATTCTATGGCACGGTTGGGTATGCAAAATATCGAGATATGGGGTGCATCGCCTCATTATTTCGCTGATTATTTTACGACCGATATGATAAGACACATGAAAAAGGAAATTGCGGTACGAGGTCTGCGACTAGTATGTTTGACGCCCGAGCAGGTTACATATCCGATTAATATTGCAGCAAGGGAAGATTATCTGAGAAAACTGAGCGTGAACAATCATATAAAAACCTTGGAACACGCAGCGGAGTTAGGAAGCGGTTTAATGTTGCTTACACCGGGCTATGGCAATAACGATGAGGATCGTGCGGAAGCTTGGAGCCGTTCTGCAGAATCAATTGCGCTTATTGCACGACACGCAGAAAAATTAGGCGTAACGATAGCGCTTGAGCATCTTTCACCGATTAGCTCGAATTTAATCAATACGGCGGCTCAACTTAGAAAAATGTTGGATGAAGTGCGCTCTCCCAGACTTAAGGCGATGTTCGATGTTGTGCAGGTGGGCATCGTAAATGAAACGGTAAACGACTATTTTAAGCTTTTAGGGGAAGATATCGTTCATATCCATTTAGTAGATGGAACTCCTGGCGGGCATTTGGCGCTGGGCGAAGGAAAGCTCCCTTTGGAGCAGTATATTATCGAGATTGCACAAAACGGTTATAAAGGCTTTATGTCAATGGAAATTGCGGATAGACGCTATTTTGCTCATCCGGAAAAAGCAGATGAAGTTTCCATTGAAAAGTATAAGAATTGGATAAGCAACCTGTCTGTGTAATAAACACAGATTATAAACATCTAGTTGGTGTTAGATATTTGTGGTATTGGAGGAGGTGAGTGCATTTCTTGGTCATGCAATAAGTTGTATGTGAAGGAGATCAGTAAATGTTATGTGCAATGTGGAGCAAGTCAGAAAAACAGACAAAGACGTTAAAGACGGTGCGCTAGACATGACTCAAGGCAATCCCATGGGCTTGATTTTGAAATTTTCCATACCACTTATGATCGGTAATGTTTTTCAGCAATTATATAATATAGTGGATAGTATTATTGTTGGCAATGTGGTTGGTGAGAGTGCATTGGCAGCTGTTGGAACGTGCTTTCCCGTAGTGCTTATGGTATCAGCATTGTTTGCCGGAATTGGGAACGGTGCAGGAGTGTTGATAGCACAATATTTTGGGGCACGCCGTTTTCAAACCATTAACAGGCTGTCTGGTACTGTGTATACTGCTTTGGTTGTCTGTGCATTGCCGCTATCGCTTTTGGGAATTATGCTGAGTGAACCAATCATGCATATGATGAATGTTCCCGAGGAAGCTATGAGTATAGCAACTACATACCTCAGGGTAGTGTTTGTTGGTCTGGTAGGGAGTCTTGGATTCAACATCAATGCAGGAATTTTACAAGGCTTTGGTGATAGTCAGACATCTTTAAATTTCCTGGTGATAGCTTGTGCAACGAATATTGTTCTTGATATCATACTTACTGTATATTGGGGGATGGGAGTTACTGGTGTGGCGTTGGCGACGGTGCTTTCGCAATTTCTATCATGGATTCTCGGATTCAGATACCTAAACTCTGCGTATGGCTTTTTAAAGATTCGTATTCTCAGCTTTATGTTCGATAAGCAGCAATTTGCTCATGTTATAAAGCTGGCTGTTCCTTTTGGATTGCAACAAGTATTGTTCTCAATTGGCATTATTTCACTTCAATCTCTGGTGAATCAGCAGGGATTGGCTTTCATGGCCGGCTTTAACGGAGCAAATAAGATTGATTCGTTTTTGCTAATGCCTACGCAAAGTGTTGCTATGGCTTTAGTGGCATATTCAGGGCAGAATATCGGAGCAAATAATCTTGACCGGGTTAAAGAAGGCTTGAAGGATAGTTTAGTAATTTCAGCTGTACTTTGCATTGGAGCAATGGTTATTGTGATGCCCTTGAGTGGTAAGCTGATGCTACTGTTTAGCCGCAATCCAGAGGTCATCGAAGCAGGACAGTGTTATTTGATAACAGTATTGCCATTTTATATGCTGATGTCTGCGTATTTCATGATGAACAGCGTGATGCGTGGCAGTGGAGATATGCTCATGCCAATGATATCAACCTTGATCGGGCTTTGGTTGGCTCGTATACCGGCAGCGTACTTTCTAACGACACACTTTGGTCCGAAATTTATGTTTTTTAGTTACGGATTTGGTTGGTTTCTTGGGCTTTGCATTACAGGGTACTATTATTTAACCGGTAAATGGAAAAAACACATTTGTGTAGATTGGACTGAGAAATGCTAATTTTGCAGTAATGTATCATGAAGTTTAGCTTGCGCTGTGAGATGAGAGGTGAATTTCTAGTAATAGCTATTGATAATAGATAAAGGATAAGTTCTGCAGGTATATTTTGATGAGAAAAGTTGTATTACTTGACTATGTATTTGTTATGATAACAGGGTTTGCTATGCCTAACAAAATTGTATCGTATTTATGGTTACAAGTTTTAATTATAGCTAATATTTTTATAGGGGCGTGATATT
>CAZVLC010000116.1:0-5283 GCA_964627885.1 uncultured Peptococcaceae bacterium | reverse complement strand
AAGTTCCAAATATCCACATTAAGCGTTTTTGTCCAATTCAACACCAACATTAAAATATTTACTACTAAAAGAGCTAAGGCCAGCAAGGGCGCAAATGATGACCCCCAAGCAACCGCTGCTGCTGACGGCCAACCCAAGTCGATCACCGTCAAATTGGAGCCGGTGTTTTTCACTAAAGCTTCGGCTACAGGCGCGATCGCACCCCAGAAGTACCCGATGACAATATTAATCCCGGCAAACCCGATTCCGATTGTGACACCGGCACGTAACGCCTTCCCAAAGCTCAGCCTAAAGAGTAAACCAAAGAGAGTAATAATGATTGGCAACATTACTACCGGACCTAAACTCGTTAGTGCATTAAAAATTTGCATCATAATAATTATCCCCTCACATTCTTTGATTTGCTTTTACTCGCTCTTTCCTCAGTTTTTTCCTAATTTTTCTTCTAGGAACTCCTGAATCTCCTTTTCTTCCTTTAAGGCAAAAAGTTTTTGCAGTAGCTCTTCATCTTGAAATGTTTCCATCATTTGCTGAAGCATCATTAAATGATCCTCCGAGCCTTTTAAGGCCAGCATCAAGACAACTGATACCATAATTTTTTCTTCGGGGTCAGCCATAGAATTTACCTCAATGGGATGGGGCAAAATTGTCGCCGCAACAGTCGATTCGTTTACTAATGTAGGATCGCTGGGGTGCGGTATGGCAATCCCAATGCTCGGCGTGACTTGTAGTCCGGTGGGGAAGTTCTGTTCCCTCGTAAAAACTGATTCCCAAAAACCCGTTTTAACCTTTTCTTCCTTTGCCAGCAAGTTAGCTAACATTTTGAAACAATCTTGCCAATTATGAAAATCCTGGCTTGCTACCACTAAGACCGAAAAATTCATGCGCTACCCTTCCTTTAAATAATTGTATAATAATTCCTTATGCTGTTTTTATTTTACTGTAAATTTGGGTGGCTTTTGTTTTAGGCGCAACACCTCCTTTTCTTTCACTTCATGAACAGTAAGTTTTATCTCCCCCTCTCTTTTTTCTAATTATGTCAAACATGCTTAGTTTTTTACTCCTGCTCCGCAAGCTGCAGCATTTTCACCGCGGTATAACTATCGGTAATTAATGCGTCAATTAAACCACTTCTTGCCGCAGCCAAAATCGCCTGGCTCTTGTATTCTCCTCCCGCAACGGCAATCACATAATTGATTTGCTTGGCCAGTTTCGGCTCGATGGTCATTAACCGTTCTGTCACCTGGCCTTCAATAATCTCCCCATTTTCATTCACCAGATGATTAAAAACATCGCCAACTACCCCATTTTCCTTTAGCCATTTAAGATCGTCATCCGGGAAACCACCGGCTAATTGGAGGTTCGTCCTTATTTCCGGGTACCAACTGCCAATTCCCACTAAAGCGATGGTGATTTTATCAAATAATTTCACAGTATTACTAATCCCGGGGTCTTCTAACAATACTTCTTTTACTCTTGTCGACTGCACAAAAACAGGGACAACAAACATAGACACTTCGGAATTTAGTTTCTGTCCTAACATATTTAAAACCTTAAATCCGTCAATTGAATTTAATTGTCCTAATCCCCCGGCAATTTGCACAATATGCAGATCAGAAAAGCTCGTCCTCTCCGGTAAGGCTTTGATTACCTCTGATACTGTTGTTCCGCAGGAAACGCCTAACATATCGCCGTCCTGCAGTGTCTCCAGTAAAAACCGCGCCGCACCTTTGCCTAATTCCTCATTATTGGCCTGAATGTTATCTTCAACTCCTTCAACAACCAACGCTGCTTTTAGTCCTAAGGTGTTTTCGAGCCGATCTTCCAAAGAAAATAAGTCGGTGAAAGGAGAAACAATCTGGATCCGAATAATCCCTTCTTTTTTTGCTTTATCAATTAATCTGGCGACTTTAAAACGTGACATATGCAATTTTTTTGCAATATCCGTCTTGGGAAGTTGTTGCTGATAATACATTTTACATATTTTCACCATCATTTGCTGTTCATACTTTAGCATAGTATCACTCATTTCTTTTGCCCGCTCATTTGAGCGCCATGCACTCAGCTGTGCTCCGTTACGTTTATGATATACTGCTTTCTTTCCCTCCGTCAATTGCTTTAACCTAATAAAAACAATAACTGCCAGCAAATTGTAATAAAAATATAATAATAAAAGGCAGCGGAGGATATCTTGCCCTCTACTGCCTTTTCCCGTTAATTCTTCGTTCGTTACATTTCCCGGCGTCCGGTGATCGCCCGCCCCAGCGTCGCAATATCCGCATATTCCAAATCTCCGCCTACCGGAACGCCATGCGCAATCCTGGTTATTTTTAGTCCTAACGGTGTGATAATTTTGGCTAAATATAACGCGGTTGTTTCACCCTCAATGTTCGGATTAGTCGCCAAAATAATCTCTTTGATCGTCTCCCCTTTGAGCCTGCCTAATAATTCCTTGATGGTCAAATCCTCCGGCCCTTTTCCCTCCATGGGGGAAATACGCCCTTGGAGAACATGGTAAAGCCCTTTATATTCATGGGTCTTCTCAATTGCCAAAACATCCTGACTATCCTCGACAATACAAAGCTGGGTTTGGTCCCTTTGTTCATCCTGACAAATCCGGCAAGGTGTAACATCGGTTAAATTACAACAAACCGGACACTTCGTGATATTCTTTTTGACATCCAACAAGGCGGCAGCAAAGGCCTCCACCTGCTGGTCTTCCATACCTAACACATAAAACGCCAAACGTTGGGCTGTTTTCGGTCCGATTCCCGGCAAACGGGTAAACTGTTCAATTAGCCTGGTTAAGGATTCCGCATATTGATAAATCATTTGCGCGTCTCTAAAATAATCCCGGTACTTTAAGTCCACCGGTGATTTTACTCATTTCTTGCGCGGCTAAATCCTGTGATTTCCGCAAGGCCTCATTAAAAGCAGCCACTAATAAATCCTGAACCATTTCCTGTTCTTCCGGGTTAAGAATCTCGGGATCTAAAACAATCTCCTTAACCTCTTGCTTGCCGCTAATAACAATCTTTACCGCTCCCCCGCCTGCGGTCGCCTCTACCGTCATCTCCCCTAGCTGCTCCTGCATTTTCCCCATATCTGCCTGCATTTTTTGCACTTGCTTCATCATCTTAGCCATATTGCCGCCGCCAAAACCCATTCCCATAACCTCCTTAATTTTTCACACAACTAAAACCTTACTTCTTGGTGAATATCCTTAATCCTTTAATCCTTAATGGTGACATATTCCGCCCCAAAAATATTTTTTGCTTTCTGCACAGGATCCTCCGGTAATTCTTCCGCAGGGGCACTGTTCTCCCGGATATCTCCCGCCAAACAGCAGGAAATCCTGAAAGGAACTCCGAACACCTTTTCCAGTATTTTTTGGACTATTTTCTTATTTCCCTCTGCTTCAACCTTTTCTTTATGAAAAGTATACTCGTTCTTAAAGACTAAGACCAGTTCATTATTTTGCACTTCATAGGGAGTGGCCTCAGTTAAAAAAGCATAAAGCATTTTCTTCGAACGATTGGTCTCCTCCATTACCTGTGGCCATTTTTCCTTTACGGCCGCCAATGTAATTTGCCCGTCCTCCACTGTGGTGGTTGCAACGGTCGGCGTCTTTACCGAGGCCGTTTTCTTCGCCGGCAATGCCTTCGTCGAAACCGGTGACGCTGGTGAATTCTCTGCTTGGACAGATGGCGTCATGGAAGTCTCTGCTTGGTTCGACGACGCCATGAAATTCGCTGCTTGGACCGGTCCCGCTGCGGGACCCTCCTCCCGTAATGTCGGCACGCCGGACCCGGTTGTAGCGGCCAACACACCTTGATACATCAACCCAAGCAAGGCCGTTTCCAGGACAATCCGCATGTTTTTTAACCAACGGCTTTCACTTTCTACTTTGGCCAGCTTCGCTAAGGCCTCCGACAACCAGGTTGTACCAAGTTGTCTTCCCTGCATCACCATTTGTTCCTTCTGCTGAGGGTCAACCAGCACTAATGCCGAATCACTGCCACAAACCTGGAGTAACAGCAAACTACGTAAATACTCCAGTAAATCCTTCATGATCTGCCCCGGCTCGATCCCGTCCTGCAGACCCTCATTTAGCTGTCTGATTAACTGCGCAGCATCCTTTTGAATTACCGCATTCACCAAGGCGAGCAAAAAATCACTTTTCACCATACCTAGAACCTGGTAAGCGGTCTCGAGCGATAGCTCTTTTTCGCAGTAAGACAAACATTGATCAAGAAGACTAATCGCATCTCTCATGCCGCCTTCCGCTTTCCTGACAATCAAATCAAGCACGCCTTTTTCCGCCACAACCCCGGAAGCACTTAGGATTTCTTGTAATCTCCCTTCCATGTCCGGCGGAGTGATCTTTTTAAAATCGAATCGCTGACACCGGGATAAAATAGTAGCCGGGATCTTTTGCGGCTCTGTGGTCGCCATAATAAAAATCACATGAGCGGGCGGTTCCTCCAACGTTTTCAGTAAAGCGTTAAAAGCCTCTGTCGTCAGCATGTGAACCTCATCAATAATATAGACCTTATATTTGCCCTGGCTAGGCACAAACCCCAGCCTCTCCTTTAATTCCCTGATCTCTTCGATCCCTCTGTTGGAGGCCGCATCAATCTCTAAGACATCCAGAGACCGTCCTTCATTGACGTCAACGCAATTGGTACATTTATTACAGGGCTCTACCCCTTGAGGGTCAGAGCAATTAACAGCCTTGGCCAAAATTTTGGCTGTACTGGTCTTTCCGGTACCCCGCGGTCCTGCAAATAAATAAGCATGAGCAATCCGGCCTTTTTGTAGTGCGTTACGAAAGGTCTGTCTGACATGCTCCTGCCCCACTAAACTTTCGAAATCAGTGGGTCGCCATTCCCGGTATAAAGCTCGGTATGCCACATTCACTCCCCCTCCCCTTAAGGATACACAAAAAGCCGCCCGCATGGCAAGCCGCTTTTTTAAATTCTTCTATAAAGAAAGTATCGAAAATAATATCTAAAATGACCGTGCACCTGCTTTCGAAAATAACCTTCCAGACGATACTCCGGTAGTTAGCTCAAACCAGGCCTCCCTACGGCACACGAAAGCTTTTGCTTACCGCTGCTTCCTTCCGGCCCTGACGGGGTTCACAAATTTCCGTTGCGTAGGACCCAATCCTCATTACCACTTGCCGAAGCCAGACCCTACAAAGCTAATCCTAGAGCAGGAATTCAACCCCGCTATAGCGGATTGCGGGTACAGGGCACCGCTACCTCCCCGTCTAGCACG